>JAJAZJ010000192.1 GCA_026785795.1 Pseudoxanthomonas sp. | reverse complement strand
GGCTGAACCTGCAGCCACGGCGGGACGACCCGTCCGCCAGCGCTCCAGGGCATGGCGAGCAGTCACCGACGGCGGTCTGGGGCGCAGGCTCGGGGCCGCTCCTGCATTCTGGCGCACGAGGAAACCACCATGCCCTGGATCTACCTGCTGCTTGCCGGCCTGTTAGAAATCATGTTTGCCATCGGCCTGAAGCACACCGATGGCTTCACCCGCCTGTGGCCCAGTGTGGCCACGGTGCTGGCGGCCGGCGCCAGCCTGTGGCTGCTGACCCAGGCGCTGAGGACCATCCCGCTGGGCACGGCCTATGCCATCTGGACCGGGATCGGTGCGGTCGGCGTCGCGACCCTGGGCGTGGTGCTGTTCGCGGAAAGCGTCTCACCGGCGCGGCTGGGGTGCATCGCGCTGATCGTGACCGGGGTGATCGGATTGAAGCTGTTCTCAGCCGCGTAGGAGCGCCCATGGGCGCGAGGTCTTCGGGCGGGTCGTTGTTGCCGCACAAATAAATCGAAAGCTCGCGGCCATGTACCCAGAGGACATAAAGGGCGCTCCTGCGGAATCAGAGGCGGTAGGCGACGGCTTTCATCAAGCTGGATGCGGCCGCCATCAGCCCGGGGATGGGCGGGGGCAGGGCGCGGGCGCCGGCCTGTTGGGCGTGATCGGCGTGCCGGGCCTCGTCGGCCTTCATCACCCGCAGGATCGCGCGGCTGCGCAGGTCCGCCTCGGGCAGGGTCTGCAGGTGTTCCTCCAGATGCGCCTCGACCTGGTGCTCGGTTTCGACCACGAAGCCCAGCTTCCAGCCGTCACCGCGCAGCCCGGCCAGGGCGCCCAGCGAATAGCTGCCGGCGTACCACAGTGGGTTGAACAGGCTGGGGCGGCTGTCCAGCTCCCGCAGGCGTTCGGCGCACCAGGCCAGGTGGTCGGTTTCTTCCTGGGCGGCTTCCAGCAGGTGGGCGCGGGTGCCCGGGTCGCGGGCCACGGCGGCTTGGCCGAAGTAGAGGCCCTGGGCGCAGACCTCGCCCACGTGGTTGATGCGCATCAGGCCGGCGGCGTGGCGGCGCTCGGTCGCGTCCAGGGCTACGTCCGCGGTGTCGGCGGCCGGGTTGGGGCGGCGGGCGGTCGGGCTGCCGGAAAGCGTGACCAGTGCGTTCTGGGCGTCGACCAGCAGCCGGTCAAGCGGGGAAAGGGTGCGTGTGGCCATGGGCACCATTGTGCCGATTAGTCCGGGTCCCGTCAGCCCGTACTCCGCGGGAACCCCCTTGGCCGGTCGCGGGGGGCTGCAATTTGCAATGACCTGGGCAGGCCCGTACAATTCCGCTCTTGTGTTCCACCCTCCACAACGCGAGGCAAAGTTCCGCCGGGCCCGCCCCGCCGGAATCAGCCCGACCAAACAACATCGAGTTCCGTCATGAATACGTTTAGCGCCAAGTCCGAGACCGTCCAGCGTGACTGGTACGTCGTCGACGCAGCAGGCAAGACCCTGGGTCGCCTGTCCACCGAGCTGGCCCGCCGCCTCCGCGGCAAGCACAAGCCGGTCTACACCCCGCACGTCGATACCGGTGATTACCTGGTAGTGATCAACGCCGAGAAGATCCACGTGACCGGCAACAAGCTGGCCGACAAGATGTACTACCGTTTCACCGGTTACATCGGCAACCTGAAGAGCGAAACCCTCGCCCAGGCCCTGGAGCGTCACCCCGAGCGCGTGATCGAGATCGCGGTCAAGGGCATGCTGCCGAAGAACACCCTGGGCCGCGAGATGTACCGCAAGCTCAAGGTCTACGCAGGCCCCAACCACCCGCACGCCGCCCAGCAGCCGCAAGTCTTGGATATCTGATCATGGCCAACACACCTAATAACAGCTCGGCCCAGAATTACGGCACCGGCCGTCGCAAGTCCTCCACCGCCCGCGTGTTCCTGCGCAAGGGCACCGGCAAGATCACCGTCAACGACCGTCCGCTGGACGAGTTTTTCGGCCGCGAAACCGCGCGCATGATCGTGCGCCAGCCGCTGGAGCTCACCAAGAACACGGAGTCCTTCGACATCATGGCCACCACCACCGGCGGCGGCACCACCGGCCAGGCCGGCGCCATCCGCCTGGGCATCGCCCGCGCGCTGGTGGAGTACGATGAAACCCTGAAGCTGGAGCTGCGCAAGGCCGGTTTCATGACCCGCGACGCCCGCGAAGTGGAGCGCAAGAAGGTCGGCCTGCACAAGGCACGCCGCGCCACCCAGTTCTCGAAGCGTTAATCACGGGAAAAAGGTAAACGGTAAGGTCGCTCGCCACGCGGGCTGTCAATGGGAAAGCGGTTTTCCCCATTTACCATTGACAGGGGGCGTAGCCGTCGACTTTACTGGTCACTCGTTAACACAGCCCCGTCGCCAAGCGGTAAGGCATCTGCCTCTGACGCAGACATTCGGAGGTTCGAATCCTTCCGGGGCTGCCATTTCAATTTGTTACGCAACACATGCGGAAGCAGCCCTCTGCCTGCCGCAGCAGAAGCCCGCCCCGTGCGGGTTTTTGCGTTTCTGGCCCGCGGCCACAGGTGCGGCGTAGCATCGCAGGAGGAGTGCACTGACATGGTCGCGACGTTCCAACCTCCCTTCATCCCACCCGAGACCCTGCTGCCGCGGCTCGCTGGGCGCGGCTATGCGCTGCTCTCGCCTGCAGGGCTGGGCGTGCTGTGCGGGATGGACGCATCGGCTCTGCACGCACTCAACCCCAGCTGGGAAGACCTGCAGCCTGACCACTACCTGCGCGATGGCGGCAACTACCGCAAGCGCCGCCACTCCTGCTTTATCGCCGACCAGGGCCAGCTGGAGCAGGCGCCGCACCGCGCCCACTGGCAGTCGCAGGAATACAACGCCCTGCACGGCGGCATGCGCCGCTGGTTCGAACCCATGCTTGCCGACACCGTGGCCCAGCCGGCCTGGCCGGCGCTGCTGCTGGGCCTGGCCCAGGTGTGCAGCGCGGCCAAGGGCGAGCAGCCGTGGTTCGTGGAGGCGCATCAGTTCCGCATCGACACCGCCGATGGCATTGGCCGGCCCACCCCCGAGGGCGCACATCGTGATGGCGTGGATTTCGTAGCCGTGCTGCTGGTGGCCAGGCACGCGATCAGCGGCGGCGAAACCCGGGTGTTCGCGGCCGACGGCCCCGATGGACAGCGCTTCACCCTGGCCGAGCCGTGGGCGCTGATGCTGCTGGACGACGCACGCGTCATCCACGAGTCCACGCCGATCCAGCCCGTAGGTGACTACGGGTATCGCGACACGCTGGTGCTGACCTTCCGCGCCGGCGCATTCCAGGGCGACGAATAGGCGTCGCCTGGCGCCTGCCTTTGGAATGCGCGCCACAGCCACTAGACTAAGTGACCAGATCAATCGGACAACCCGCATGAAACTCGGTTCACTGAAGGAAGGGGGCCGCGACGGCACCCTGGTCGTGGTCTCGCGCGACCTGGCCCGTGCGGTGCGCGCCACCGGCATTGCCGCCACGCTGCAGGCTGCGCTGGAGGACTGGTCCAACCTGGCCCCGCGCCTCAATGCGCTGTCTGAATCGCTGAATGGCGGCGACGCCGATGGGGTGTTCGAACTGGATATCGTTGCTTTGGCGTCACCCTTGCCGCGCGCCTACGAGTTCGTCGACGGCAGCGCCTACCTGCCGCACGTGGAGCGCGTGAGGCGTGCGCGCGGCGCCGAGGTCCCGGAGAGCTTCTATACCGATCCGCTGATGTACCAGGCCACCAGCGCCAGCTTCCTGGGCCCGCGCGACCCGGTGCGCGTGGTCAGCGAGGACTACGGCATCGACCTGGAAGCCGAGATCGTGGTCATCACCGACGACGTGCCCATGGCGGTGACGCCGGCGCAGGCAGCTGCGCATATCCAGCTGGTCGGGCTGGTCAATGACGTGTCGCTGCGCAACCTGATCCCCGGTGAGCTGGCCAAGGGCTTCGGCTTCCTGCAGTCCAAGCCGCGTTCTGCGCTGTCCCCGGTGTTCGTCACCCCGGACGAATTGGGCGAGGCCTGGCGTGAGCACAAGCTGCACCTGCCCCTGCTGACCCACGTCAACGGCCAATGGTTCGGCGCGCCAGAAGCCGGCGTGGACATGCAGTTCGATTTTTCGCAGCTGGTCGCGCATGCGGCCAGGACTCGCCCGCTGTCCGCAGGCACGATTGTCGGTTCCGGCACCATCGCCAACGAGGATACGTCCCGAGGCGCCTCTTGCTTTGCCGAGCAGCGCGTGGTGGAGACCCTGCGCGACGGGAAGCCCAGCACGCCTTTCATGAAGTTTGGCGACGTAGTTCGCATTGAAATGCTTGACCCTGCAGGGAAGCAGATTTTCGGGGCCATCGAGCAGCGGATTGAGCAGCAGCCCTTGCCCTGACCGGGTGACGGGCGCTAAATAGGCTTCCGCCGTCGCCGCACCTGGCCGCACGGCGGCACCGGAGGCCTGAATGGGTGAGCAACTACGGCTGTATTCTTACTGGCGCTCCAGCGCCGCGTACCGCGTGCGCATCGGCCTGAACCTGAAGGGGCTCGCCTACAAGACCGTGCCCGTGCACCTGGTGCGCGACGGCGGCCAGCAGCACCGGCCCGACTACACGGCGCTCAACCCCCAGCAT
>JAJAZJ010000191.1 GCA_026785795.1 Pseudoxanthomonas sp. | reverse complement strand
GGGTTGACCAGCGCTGGACCTCGTGCGGTTCTTCCGAGCTTGAGCGCACTTAGGCCAGGCGTTCCGCCTTCAACGCCTTCTGCACCCCGGCATCGGCGCACATGTGCTGGAAAAAACGCTCCAGGTTGTCCAGCCCCGACAAGTCCACCTTGCTTTCCTTGGCCCAGCGCAGGGTGACGAACAGATAAGGATCCGCGATTGATCGCGAGCCGGTCAGCCAGTCCTTTCCCTTCAGCTGCGCATCGACGCGTTCGAACAGTCCGCGCAGTTTCCGGCGGGCGTTGTTCTTGCTCTCCTCGATCATCGCTTCGCCCCCAAGATAGGAAGTTGAACCGAACATCGGGTGGAAAGTGGGGTGCACGTCGGCATTGACGAAGGCCAGCCAGCGGTTGATCTCCGCGCGACCCTTGGGCGTGCCATCGCCTCCCAGCCCGGATGCCGGAAAACTGTCGGCGAGGTAGTTGAGGATGGCGGCGTTCTGGGTCAGCAGCCAGCCATCGACCTCAAGCGCAGGTACATTCCCGTTGGGATTGCGTGCCAGATACCCGGGTGACTTGAGCGTCGTCGCATCCATGACCTCCACATCGAAGGGGGCACCGATCCAGTTCAAGACGATATGGTCAGACAGCGAGCAGGCGCCGGGCTTGGTGTAGAGCTTCATGCGCACCTCCGTGAACACAGGAACGGGCCAAGGATATCTCTCGGGCCCGTCAAATTGGCGTGCGGTGTCGGCGTCTCAAGGCTTCATGAACTGCGTGGCTTGAGCTTCTGCACCCTCAGGAAAGTGTGATCTCCGATCTGGGCGACGTGGTAGGCGTTGCGCCAGCTTGGGCTGGCGATGTTGTGGGCCAGGAAGTGGCTGGCGCCAGGCACGATCTCCTTGCGCTCGCCGGCTGGCAGCGCCCAGTTTCGTTCGGCATTCAGGGCCACGTTGATCGACGTGGACCAGGCGTCGGCGTTCTGCAGGCGGGTGCCGGGGGCCACGATGGTTGGCGCGAACTGCTTGCGGGCAGTCACCACCGAGCACATCGAGTCGCCCCACAGGCCGCTGTCCAGGCGGCGCAGGGCCACTTCGGCGACCGCCTGCTGGCCGCGCAGGGTCTGGTCGCGGGCTTCCAGGTAGACCGTGGTGCTCAGGCACAGCGAGTCTGCGGCGGGCTGTGGCAGCATCTGCGACAGCCATATAATCCAGGCCAGCTTCATTAGTACGAACTCCTTGCTCCGTCTTGGCAGTGTCCACGCGCCTCCCGTGGGGGAGTTGCGTTCGGGTAGACACGGCGTCAGGGCGTCATCGGGAGGCAGCCCGTCAGGTGAGCTGCCCAAGGCCGGCCTCAAGGTGCAATCGAAGGCCGGGTTGGCTCGCCGGTTGGAGCAGGGCGGGCCGGAAAAAGTTGGCGCAATCTAAGGGCCCCAGCCCCAACCCAACCTGAACAGGTGTTGTTGACAATCAAGCTAAGTGATTGATTGGAAATGGAGTATTTGCTCAAACATCGTTTCTTCTCCCTGTGGGAGAAGATGGTGCGAAGCGCCGGATGAGGGTGTGGGAGTGACTAGCTGAAGAAGATTCCGTGCACCTGTAGACCACGCCCTCTTCCGCCCCTCGGGCGCCTTCTCAGCCGAGCACACCCTATGGGCGCCGGGGGGAGAAGGGAACCTGACGCGCCACGGACAGTGGAATCAAAGCTGTGCCGCCAACCGGCTGCCCTGGTCGATGGCCCGCTTGGCGTCCAGCTCGGCCGCCACATCGGCACCACCGATCAGGCGCGCGCCGCGCCCGGCTGCGAGCAGTTCGGCATGCAGGTCCCGGCGCGGCTCCTGGCCTGCACAGACCACGATGTGGTCCACGGGCAGCACCTGCTCGATTCCCTCGATGAGGATCCTCAGCCCGTCCTCGTCCACGCCCAAGTATTCCACCCCGCCCAGCATCCGGACCTGCTTGGCCTTCAGGGCCGCCCGGTGTACCCAGCCGCTGGTCTTGCCCAGCCGGGCGCCGGGCTTGCCGGGCGTGCGCTGCAGCAGCCAGACCTCGCGGGCCGGCGGCTCGGGCCTGGGTTTCACCAGGCTGCCGCGCGACTCGAAGCTGGGGTCCACCCCCCATTCGGCCATCCACCGCGCCGGGTCCAGGGTCGAGGATTCGCCCTCGTGGACCAGGTACTGGGCCACGTCGAAACCGATGCCGCCAGCGCCGATGACGGCCGCACTGGCCCCCACCGTGACCCGCCCGCTGAGCACGTCCAGGTAGCTGACCACCTTGGCGTGGCTGGCACCGGGGAAATCCACCCGCCGCGGCAGGATGCCGGTGGCCAGCACCACTTCATCGAACCCGGCCAGGTTTTCCGGCGTGGCCACCGTGGACAGTCGGACCTCGACCCCGGTTTCCTCAAGCTTGTGGGTGAAGTAGCGGATGGTTTCGTGGAATTCTTCCTTGCCGGGGATTTTCTTGGCGTAGTTGAACTGGCCGCCAATCTCTCCAGCAGCTTCGAACAGGGTGACGCGGTGGCCGCGCTCGGCCGCGACGGTGGCGCAGGCCAGGCCGGCCGGGCCGGCGCCGACCACCGCGATGCGCTTGGCGCGATAGGTCTTGGTGTAGTTCAGTTCGGTCTCGGCACAGGCGCGTGGATTGAGCAGGCAGCTGGCGCGCTTGTTCTCGAACACATGGTCCAGACACGCCTGGTTGCAGGCGATGCAGGTGTTGATGGCCTGCGGCCTGCCATCGCGTGCCTTGTTGGCCCACTCTGCGTCGGCCAGCAGCGGACGTGCAAGCGACACCATATCGGCGATGCCGTCGGCCAGGATGCGCTCGGCTATCTCGGGCATGTTGATGCGATTGGTGGCGACCAGCGGCACGGTCACGTGCGGCTTGAGTTTGGCGGTCACGTCAACGAAGGCCGCGCGCGGCACCGAGGTAACGATGGTGGGGATTCGCGCTTCGTGCCAGCCGATGCCGGAGTTGATGATCGTGGCGCCTGCCGCTTCGATGGCCTTGGCCTGGGCCACGATCTCGTCCCACTGGTTGCCGTCTTCCACCAGGTCCAGGAGCGAGAGGCGGTAGATGATGATGAAGTCCGGGCCGCAGGCCTCGCGCACGCGGCGCACGATTTCAACCGCGAAGCGCATGCGCTTCTCCGGCGTGCCGCCCCACGCGTCGTTGCGCTTGTTGGTGCGCGGGGCGGTGAACTCGTTGATGAAATAGCCTTCCGAGCCCATCACCTCCACCCCGTCATAGCCGGCTTCGCGCGCCCGCCGTGCGGCATCCGCATAGGCCGTGATCTGGCGCTCCACGCCACGCGCAGACAGTTGGCGCGGGGTAAAGGGATTGATGGGCGCCTTCAGCTTCGACGGCGCCACGGTGAACGGGTGGTAGCCATAGCGTCCAGCATGCAGCAGCTGCAGGCAGATCTTGCTGCCGTGGTCATGCACGGCCTGGGTGACGAACTGGTGTGGGCGGACTTCCCACGGCCACGACAGCTTGCCGCCGAAGGGCTTGAGCCAGCCCACCAGATTGGGCGAGAACCCACCGGTCACTATCAGCCCAACGCCGCCTGCGGCGCGCTCGGCAAAATAGGCAGCCAGCTTGGGAAAGTCGCTGGCGCGGTCTTCCAGCCCGGTGTGGATGGACCCCATCAGCACCCGGTTGCGCAGTCGGGTGAAGCCCAGGTCCAGCGGCGCGAACAGGTGCGGGTAGTGCGGATTCGGCGCGTCAGCGGGGGATGCGGCGAAGGCGGCTGGCGTGGACATGGGCGCGTATACGCTGGCGTATGGAGTGCGCACGATGCCGGTTATTGCCGTCCCCGGCAAGGTGCTAGTCGCGGGGCATCGTGCTGGCAGCGGCATCGCCCGCCAGCGCGAGCGGCATGGGACGAAACCAGCGCAGTGTGACTGCACACATGGGCCCGATGCACAGCGCGAACGCCAGCGTTCCCCAACCGGCGTTGCCCCCCAGCAGCCAGCCGGCCGCCAGCACGCTGCCCTCAATGCCCGTGCGCACCAGGCCGATCGGGCACCCGGTGCGCCGGTGCAGGCCGGTCATCAGGCCATCACGGGGGCCCGGGCCGAAGTTCGCGCCGATATACAAACCGGTCGCCAGGGCCAGCAGGGACACTCCGCAGACGAATGCGGGGATCTGCATCCACAAGCCTTCAAAAGCAGGGAACAGCCACAGCCCGAACTGGGCACTGGGCCCAATCAGCAAGACGTTGAGGACGGTGCCAAGGCCGGGCTTCTGCCGGATGGGAATCCACAGCAGCAACACCAGCAGCCCGATCAGGTTGGTCAGCAGCCCGAACGGGAGCCCGGTCTGTTTGGACAGGCCCTGGGTCAGCACATCCCACGGCGCGATGCCGATCCCGGCGCGCACCATCAGGCTGATGCCGATGCCATACAGCAACAAGCCCAGCAACAGCTGTGCCAGGCGCCGGGCGAAGGCGGGTAGAGGGGTGGTCATGCGCGGGGTCCGGAACAGACGACGTAGCGGGTGCTACCTGCCAGCCTGGGGCTTCAGTGCGCACAGCTTAAGGTGAGGTCCCACGGCCAGCCTGCCCATCCGTATCCTGTGCTGAATTCCCTGAGGATGGCATCCCGCCCGCCCGCACTCAGGGCCAGGCCCGGGTGGGCAGTGGTGCCGGGGCACGCCAATACGGCTGACACAGCGGAGTTGCTTACGCCCACGGCTCAGCCAGGGGTTCTGAGGCAAGATTTGCGATTCCGGTCCGGAGCTAGGCGTGGGCAACGGATCGGCCCGCCAGCTGACCTGCCTGTTAATAAACATGTATGGGGGATAGGACTGGGAGATACTGTTAAGGTTGGATTGGGTTACTTGTTATGGTAACGTTAACGCAGCCTTCACACGGAAAGTATTAGTCTCGCTGGGGTGGCGTACAGGCACGGCTGTCTGCACAATCCTGCATGAACGCTGGAATCCACTTCAAAACTCAAGCCCTCACGGTTTCTCTTACAACTGATTTTTTCAAGGAGCTGCAAATGAATAAGAAACTTCTCTGTGCCGCACTGTTGGCCGGTCTGGGCGTGGCGCAGGCCGCTTCCGCTCAGGAGTTCGACGACCGTTGGTACCTGACGGGTTCGGCTGGTTTCAACCTGCAAGACAATGACCGCCAGACCAACAACGCCCCAGCGCTTGGCCTGGGCATGGGCAAGTTCATCAGCCCGAACTGGTCGATCGACGGTGAGCTGAACTATCAGCACCCGAATTTTAACGACAACCAGGACCTCAACTGGAGCCAGTACGGCGTTTCCGTTGATATGCGTCGCCATTTCAATGACGACAACCGCGGCTGGCACCCTTACCTCCTGGGTGGCCTGGGTTATCAGCAGTCCGAGGAAGAGTTTAACGCGTTCCCGAGCGTGAACTCCCCGGGAAATCGCGAGGACGGCAACTTCGCCGCCAAGGTTGGCGCCGGTATCCAGTCCAGCTTCGATAAGCGCGTCGCGGTGCGTGCCGAGGTTGCCTACCGCGCTGACTTTGATGGCAACAGCGTTGCTGCCCCGGACGAGAGCTGGTTCGGTGACGTCCTGGTCAATTTCGCCCTTGTGGTTCCGCTTGGGCCGGTCCCGGTTGCAGAAGTGGCTGCGGCTCCGGTTGCTCCGGTTGCCCCGCCTGCTCCGGCTCCGATCACCATCGACCTGAATGGCGTGAACTTTGATTTCGACAAGGCCACCCT
>JAJAZJ010000190.1 GCA_026785795.1 Pseudoxanthomonas sp. | reverse complement strand
TCCCGGTGGCGCGGTTTTGTGTAAAACCCCAAGGGGGGCGGCTGCCGGCAAAACAGGTGGCCATGGGGAAAGCCCCGGTGCAGGCTGCACCGCCGGTGGGCCTGAAGGCCCAGTCGATGATCTGGCAGGCCATGTTGGGGGCCACCACCTTGATCATCGCGATCTCGGCGCGCGCCACCTTGTTGCCCACCGTATCCATCATGTAGGCGGCTTTCAGGGTCAGCAGGCGGGCCTGCTCGATCATGCAGCGGGACTCGGCGATGCGTTCGTGCCAGACCGACTGGTCGGCGATGCGCTTGCCGAACGCCACCCGTGACTGCAGGCGCCGGCACAGCATCTCCAGCGCGCGCTCGGCCACGCCGATGGTGCGCATGCAGTGGTGGATGCGGCCAGGGCCCAGCCGGCCCTGCGCGATTTCGAAGCCGCGGCCCTCGCCCAGCAGCAGGTTGGCTGCGGGTACGCGCACGTCGCGCAGTTCGATTTCCATGTGTCCATGCGGCGCGTCGTCATAGCCGAAGACCGGCAGCGGACGGATCACTTCGATGCCAGGCGCATCGGCCGGCACCAGGATCATCGACTGCTGCTGGTGGTTGGCGGCGGCAGGGTCGGTCTTGCCCATGACGATGTACAGCGCACAGCGCGGATCGCCTGCACCCGAGGCAAACCACTTGCGCCCGTTGATCACGTACTCGTCGCCATCGCGACGGATCGAACACTGGATGTTGGTGGCGGCGGAAGAGGCCACCGCCGGCTCGGTCATCAGGAATGCCGAACGGATACGGCCCTCCAGCAGCGGCTCCAGCCACTGCTGCTTGTGCGCTTCGCTGCCGTAGCGTTCGATGGTTTCCATGTTGCCGGTGTCCGGCGCCGAGCAGTTGAACACCTCCGGCGCCCACATCACCCGCCCCATGATCTCGCACAGCGGGGCGTACTCCAGGTTGGAAAGCCCCTGGGGCGCGCGCGACGACTGCGGCAGGAACAGGTTCCACAGCCCCAGCTCACGCGCCCTGGGCTTCAGCGATTCGATGACCTGCGCAGGCTGCCAGGCATTGCCAGCCGCGCGGTTGCTTGCGACCTGCTGGTGGTAGGTTGATTCATTGGGATAGATGGACTCGTCGAAGAAACGCAGGAGCTGGCCCCGCAGGGTGTCGACTTTGGCGCTGTAGGAAAAATCCATGTCCACTCCGGTGGCGGGTTGAACCGATAGTTCCATAAAGTGGAACCGGGTTCTGGAAACGTATTGGCATCCTAGTGTGACCATGGCGCAAGGACAAGCCCGTTTTCACGCTTGTGCAGCCACGCATGCTCAAAGTACGATAGTGACCCTTGATAAACGAGTTCCGATATGTGGAACTACACAGGCCAGTCTTGATGCCCAAGCTGCACGTACTGCTCAGGAAGGAGGACATGGACCCCGCGCGCCTGCCGGGAAAGGTGGTGGTGGTGCTGGACGTCCTGTTCGCAACCTCCACCATCGTCCACGCCTTCGGCGAGGGCATCGACTGCATCTGGCCGGCCCGCGATGGCGAAGACGCACGACGCATCGCAGGGCAGCTGGATGCGCCGCGGCTGGCAGGCGAGTACCTGGCCAACAGCTTGCCCGGCTTCGGCCCGGCCACCCCGCTGGCGCTCGCCGCGACCGGGCTGAAGGGCGCAAGCCTGGTGTATGCGACCACCAACGGTACGGTTGCCTTGAACAACGCCACGGCGGCCGCGCATGTCTACGTGGGTGCCCTGTTGAACGGAGCCGCGGTGGTCGCGCACGTCGCGCGCGCGCACCCGGATTCGCCGGTGCTGCTGGTGTGCGCCGGGTCGCTGGGTCGCTTCAACCTGGAGGATTTCTACGGCGCGGGTCATCTGGTGGCGCATTTCGAGCGCACCGGGCGCTACACGCTGACCGATACTGCGTTGGCCGCAGCCCTGCTTTACCGCGGCTGCGATGCAGGCACGGCACTGGGCGCGTCGCGGGTCGGCAGGATGATGCTGGAACACGACCTGCAGGATGAAGTGGACTGCGCTGCGACGTTCGACTGCGTGGACGTGGTGCCGCGGCTGGACAATGGCTGCCTGCGGCAGGTGGCGGCATGACCACCGCCAGCGCCAGCGCTGCGCTGCCTTTCGATTCCCAGGTGCTGGAAGCCTACCTGGCGGCGCACCTTCCGGGCTACGGCGGTCCGCTGTCGATCAGCCGTTTCAAGGGCGGCCAATCCAATCCCACCTATCTGCTCACCACGCCGGGGCGGCAGTACGTGATGCGGTCCAAGCCAGGCCCGGTCGCGCAGCTGCTGCCTACCGCACATGCGGTGGAGCGCGAGTTCCGCGTGCAGTCGGCCCTGGCCGGCAGCGCGGTGCCGGTGGCCGCCATGCACTGCCTATGCGAGGACGAGGCGGTGATCGGGCGTGCGTTCTATGTGATGGATTTCATCGAGGGGCGCATCTTCTGGGAACAATCCCTGCCCGGGCTGGACCAGGCCGGGCGCGGCGCGATCTACGACGAGCTGAACCGGGTCATCGCCGAGCTGCACAAGGTGGATTTCACGGCCCTGGGACTGGGTGATTACGGCAAGCCGGGCAACTACTTCAACCGCCAGATAGACCGCTGGACCCGGCAATACCGCGCCAGCGAAATCGACGCCATCGAGCCCATGGACCAGCTGATCGACTGGCTGCCGCGGCACATCCCGCACGAGGCTGATCCACAGGTGTCCCTGGTGCACGGCGACTACCGCATCGATAACGTCATCTTCCACCCCACCGAGCCGCGCATCCTGGCGGTGATCGACTGGGAGCTGTCAACGCTGGGCCACCCGCTGGCGGATTTCGCCTACCACTTGATGAGCTGGCACATGACCCCCAGCGGCAGCATGCGTGGTCTGCAGGGGCTGGATCTGGACGCGCTGGGAATCCCGCGCGAACCCGACTACATCGCGGCCTACGAGCGGCGTATCGGGCATCCGCTGGCGGGAGACTGGAACTTCTACCTTGCCTACAATCTGTTCCGGCTGGCGGCCATCCTGCAGGGCATTGCCAAGCGCGTGCAGGAAGGCACCGCCAGCAGCGCGCAGGCGGCCGAGAACGGGCGCATGGCGCGTCCGCTGGCGGAGCTGGGCTGGGCGTTCGCGCGCAGGGCATCGGAATAAGCGCAGCGCCTGCACCGGGCACTCGCCCGTAACACCGTTGATCGCTGCGCCAGGATCATTCACTGCACACAGGAACCGGACATGTCAGTCAATTACGAAATCCGCGATGGCGTTGCCATCCTTACCCTGCACAACCCGCCGGTCAACGGCCTGGGCCTGGAAACACGCCGCGCCCTGCTGGAGTCGCTGTCGCGGGCGCTTGAGGATGCAACCGTTCGCGCCATCGTGGTGAGCGGCGGCGCGCGCGCGTTTTCCGGCGGTGCCGACATCCGTGAATTCAACAAGCCTGAGGCCGGCATGGAGCCGACCCTGCCCACGGTGATTGCGGGATTCGAGCGCAGCACCAAGCCGGTGGTTGCGGCGATCGAAGGCCTGGCCCTGGGCGGTGGGCTGGAGCTGGCCCTCGGCATGCACTATCGCGTGGCCGACCCGCGCGCACAAATCGGTTTGCCTGAAGTGAAGCTGGGCC
>JAJAZJ010000189.1 GCA_026785795.1 Pseudoxanthomonas sp. | reverse complement strand
ACAGGCCTACGGCCACGGCGCAGCCAGCCAATGCCCACGGCCACCAGCGGCGAGCCTTTTCCGCAGGCTCGGCACTGATAAGGTGCGGCAACAGCACTTCTTCCGAAGCCACCAGCGGCCGGCCTGCGCTGTTTTTCGCTTCGCGCAGGCTGTCGGCCAGGCGCATGGGCACATAGGCTTCTTCCCAGCGCGACATGGGGGTGTCGGCATACGGGCCCAGGCCGAGGTCGAAACCCAGCCACATCCAGGGTGCGGGTGACGCCAGGCGCACCGCCTCGCTGCGGAAGGTGTTGCCGCGCGAGCGCCCGACAAGCTGCGACTTCAGGCCGCCTGCCATGGCCTGGTCCAGCGTGTCGCGTACCTGGGTGGAGCAGTTGTTGGTGAAATAGTCGTAGGGGTAGCGGGCGTTTTCAGGCCTGGCGCGTTCTGCCAGCTGATCGGCCACAGCCTGCGCCTGCGCCGGCGCCAGGTCCAGCCACTTCACGCTGAGGCCGCGGCCGACCTGGCGGTAGTAGGCCAGGTCCTGCTCCAGCGGCAGCGCCATCAGGTAGTACTGCATGTCGCCTTGGGCAAAGCGGCGGAGGAATCCGGGTTCTTCAGTATCGAAGAAGCCGAAGTTATAGGACGTCGCGTTGCCCGTGTCCGGGTCCACCACCACGATCGCATCGTGGCCGAAACGCTCGAAAAAGATTTCGCCAGGCTGCATGGTCATGACCCCGATGCGTGGGGCAGCGGTCGCCATGTTCGGAGCAAGCAAGGACAGGGCCAGCAACAGGAGTTGGCAGGCCGGCAGCACGAACTGCCTGTTCATGCGCCTTCGGACAGGATGCTGAGGTGGAAGGCATGCACGCGGCGCGAGTCGGCCTTGGCCACGCGGAACTCGAAGCGGCCCAGGGTCAGCTGTTCGTCGGTATCCGGCAGGTGGCCGATGGCCGCGGTCACCAGGCCGCCGACCGTGTCGTACTCATCGTCCGGGAACTCAGCGCCGAAGCGCTCGTTGAAGTCGGCAATCGGGGTCAGTGCATCCACCACGTATCGCCCGTCGGCGTGGGCGGCGATCTGGCCCGCGCCTTCCTCTGCATCGTCATGCTCGTCGTCTATCTCACCGACGATCTGCTCCAGCACGTCTTCGATGGTGACCAGGCCGGCGACACCACCGTACTCATCCACCACGATGGCCATGTGGTTGCGGGACAGGCGGAATTCCTTCAGCAGCAGGTTCAGCTTCTTCGATTCCGGGATCAGCACCGCCGGGCGCAGCAGTTCGCGCACGTTGCCCGGGCCGTTGTCGGCCACCACCCCGCGCAGCAGGTCCTTGGCCAGCAGGATGCCGAGGATCTCGTCCTTGTTGTCGCCGTGCACCGGGAACCGCGAGTGGCCGGATTCCACCACTTCCTTCATCAGCTCGAGGAACCTGGAATCTACCGGCAGCGACACCATCTGCGAGCGCGAGATCATCACGTCGCCAACGGTCAGCTCGGCGACCGCGATCGCACCTTCCATCATGCGGAGGGTATCGCTGGCAATCAGCCCGTCACCCTGCGCATCGCGCAGCAGCGCCACCAGGTCGTCGCGTGAGGAGGGTTCGCCGGAGAACGCAGAACTGATGCGGTCCAGCCACGAGCGCCCTTTTTCCCTGTGTTTATCGGAATGTTCGGGCGCGGGGGTACTGTCGTCTTCGGACATGTGTTTCGTGGGTTGCGGGCAGCCCGGAAGCAGGCGTCTCCGACAGTCTAGCAGGCCTCAGCGCGGGCTTGCTTCCAAGCCGGGCGCAGTGGCCGTATCCGCCGCTGCTTCGGGATCCTCGGCCAGGTCCAGGCTGTAGCTGCAGCCGAGCAGGGTTTTACCCGGGTGCGAGGCGACGTTGGACACGTTCAGCACCACCGAGCGGATATAGGCGGTGCCGCTCACCGGATCAAGCGTCTCCTCGCTGACCAGCTCCTTGCCGAACATGGCCTTGTCCGCGGTATCGATCGCGGTTTCGAGCGCCAGCTGCTGCGCCAGCGGGCGTGGATCGGGCAAGTCCAGCACCGCGATGACGTTGTCGGCGGTGAAGGCGATGTGCTGGGTGACCTGGCCGAATACGCTGATCGGCCTGACCAGCGCGTACTCGGTCATGAACAGGTTGGCCTGCGGCAGCGGGCGCCAGCCCAGGGCCACGGCCTGCAGCGGATCGACCCGTGCCGGGCCCAGGTAGCGGAACTCCTCCAGGTCGCCGCGACACTCGATCAGCGCGCCCAGGTCAATCCGTGCCGGGTCCAGCCTGGGCGAAGGCGTGGGCTTGACCGTATCTGGCTGCGCCACTGCCAGCAGCGGCGCGATCAGCAAGCAAATGAAAACCGCAATGCGCATGCCTAGTCCTCCAAAGCGTAGGGGTCGTCGATGCCCAGGTCCGCCAGGATGTCCCGCTCCAGCTGTTCCATGGCGTCCGCCTCGCGTTCATCCTCGTGATTCCAGCCCAGCAGGTGCAGCGCGCCGTGCACGGTCAGGTGGGCGTAATGCGCGGCCAGCGGCTTGCTCTGTTCACGCGCTTCCCTGGCCACCACCGGCGCGCAGATCACCAGATCGCCGAGCAGCGGCATCTTGAAGCCCTTGGGCATCTTCACGCCTTCGGGAATCTCGGCCGGGAAACTGAGCACGTTGGTGGCGTAGTCCTTGCCGCGGTAGTGACGGTTGAGCGCGCGACCCTCCTTGGTGTCGACGATGCGCACCGCCAGGTCGGCTTCGCGGATGCGTCCGTGCAGGGCTGCGGCCACCCATTTGCGGAAGCTGACCGAAGACGGCAGGCCGGCGCGCGGCAGCGCATAGCTGACCGACACCTGGAGACTGACGGGGCCCTGGGTCATGCCTGTGCGCTATCCGAATTCTGTTGATCCCGCGCATCGTAAGCCCGCACGATCTTCGCCACCAGCGGGTGGCGGACCACGTCGCGCGCGGTGAAGAAGGTGAAGCTGATGCCATCCACGCCGCGCAGCACTTCCAGCCCGTCTTTCAGCCCGCATTTAACATGCTTGGGCAGATCGACCTGGGTCAGGTCGCCGGTGACTACGGCCGTGCTGCCGTAGCCGATGCGGGTCAGGAACATCTTCATCTGTTCGATAGTGGTGTTCTGGGCCTCATCCAGGATCACGAACGCATCGTTCAGGGTGCGGCCGCGCATATAGGCCAGAGGCGCGATCTCGATGACGTTCCGCTCCAGCAGCTTGAGAACTTTCTCAACCCCCAGCATTTCATACAGCGCGTCGTACAGGGGGCGCAGGTAGGGGTCGACCTTCTGGCTGAGGTCGCCGGGCAGGAAGCCGAGCTTCTCCCCAGCCTCCACCGCCGGCCGCACCAGGATCAGTCGCTGCACGCGCGATTCATTCAGCGCCTCCACCGCGCTGGCCACGGCAAGGAAGGTCTTGCCGGTACCGGCCGGGCCAATGCCGAAGTTGATGTCGTGGGTAGCGATGGCGTGCAGGTACCCGGCCTGGTTAGGCCCACGCCCGCGCACCACCCCGCGCTTGACCTTGATCGCGACTTCCTGCGCCTCGTAGCCACTCGCGGCGACGTGATCAACGTTGGCCGCGTTGAGCCGCAGGTGGATCGCCGCGCTGTCGAAGGTTTCAGCCGCGGCTTCCGCGTACAGCGCACGCAGCAGCTT
>JAJAZJ010000188.1 GCA_026785795.1 Pseudoxanthomonas sp. | reverse complement strand
GGCCCCACTGCAGCATCATCGGGCCCACGCGCATCGGCAACAACAACAACGTGGTGGGCCACGCCGCGATCGGCGGCGATCCGCAGGACAAGAAGTTCAACGGTGAGCGCACCGAACTGGTGATCGGCGACCGCAACACCATCCGTGAGTTCGTCACCATCAATCGTGGCACCGGCGACGGTGCCGGCATCACCCGCATCGGCAACGACAACTGGCTGCTGGCCTATACCCACGTGGCGCACGACTGCATCGTGGCCAACCACTGCGTATTTTCCAACAACTCCACCCTGGCCGGCCACGTGGAAATTGGCGACTGGGTGATCCTGAGTGGCTTCACAGGCGTGCATCAGTTTTGCAGGATCGGGGCGCACGCCTTCGTGGGCATGGGCGTGCTGGTCAGCGGTGACGTGCCGCCGTACACCATGGTGGCCGGCGAGGGACAAGGCCGCCCGCGCGGGATCAACAGTGAGGGCCTGAAGCGCCGCGGTTTCGAGCCCGAGCGAATCGCGGCCATCAAGCGCGCCTACCGCACCCTGTACGTCGCCGGCCTGCCCCTGGCAGAGGCCAAGTCCCAGCTCACCGACCAGGCTGTCAGCAGTGACGACGTGCGCGCGCTGCTTGACTTCATAGACAGCGGCGAACGGCCACTACTGCGATGAGCCCGGGCCGCAGTCAGGGAGTTGACGCCCAGGCGGTACCCACCCTGTCCGACATGGTTGAATCCGGCGCCCTGGGTCGGGCCCGGGATGTACGCCCCATGCGCATTGCGCTTGCCGCTGGCGAAGCCTCCGGCGACGCGCTGGGCGCGGGGCTGATTCGCGCACTCCAACGCGAGTTTCCCGGTGCCCAGTTCGCCGGCATCGGCGGTGACGCGATGCGTGCTGCAGGCTGCACGTGCTGGCACGATGCCCGCGAACTGGCGGTCATGGGGCTGGCTGAAGTACTGCGGCACCTGCCGCGGCTGCTGCGGCTGCGCCGCACTTTCCGCGAGCGGGTGCTGGCTTGGCAGCCGGATGTCTTCATCGGCATCGATGCCCCCGACTTCAACCTGGGCGTCGAGCGCTGGCTCAAGCAGCGCGATATCCGCACCGTGCACTACGTCAGCCCATCGGTATGGGCGTGGCGTGAGGGCCGCGCGCAGAAGATTGGCGCCAGCGCCAGCATGGTGCTGTGCCTGTTCCCGATGGAGCCCGCCATCTACACACGCTACGGCATCGATGCACGCTTCGTGGGCCATCCGATGGCCGACGAAATGGCGATGGACCCCGACCAGGCCGGCGCACGAAACGCGCTACGCCTGTACTCGTTCACGCCGGTGCTGGCGGTGCTGCCCGGCAGCCGCGTGGGCGAAGTGCAGCGACTGGGGCCGACCTTCCTGCAGGCCGCGCGCCGTGTGGCCGAAGATGTTCCCTACCTGCAGATCGTGATTCCCGCCGCGAACAGCGAATGCCGGAAATTGCTGGAGCCGATGGTAGCCGCTGCCAAATTTCGCGCATTGCCGCCGATCATCATCGACGGCCGGGCGCGCGAGGCGATGGTCGCCGCCGACGTGGTGTTGCTGGCCTCGGGCACCGCCACGCTGGAGGCCATGCTGGCCAAGCGCGGCATGGTGGTCGGCTACAAGGTGTCGCCACTGACCTACCGCATCATCAAGATGTTTGGGCTGTTGAAGGTGGAGCGCTTTGCGCTCCCGAATGTGTTGTCCGGTACCGACCTGGCGCCCGAGCTGATGCAGGACGAGTGCACCGTGGAAAACGTGGCTGCGGCGGTCATCAACATGTTCCAGCACCCCGACGTGATCGGCGCCATGCAGCCCACCTACCGTGAACTGCACCAGACCCTGCGCCGCGGCGCATCGATCAGGGCCGCGGACGCCATCGCCCGGCTGCTGCGGTGAGCGTGCTGGTCGCGGGTGTGGACGAGGCCGGCCGCGGTCCTCTCGCTGGCCCGGTGTCGGTAGCTGCCGTGATTCTGGACCCTCGGCGCCCCGTCGCTGGTCTTGACGATTCCAAGCGGCTCAGCGCGGTGCGGCGTGAAGCGCTGTATCTCCGGATCGTAGAACAGGCGCTGGCCTGGCGGATTGAATTCGTGGATGCGGAGGAGATCGACCGCCTGAATATCCTGCAGGCCACGCTGGAAGGCATGCGCCGCGCAATCTCCGCGCTTCAGCCCGCTGCGCAGCTCGCGCGCATCGACGGCAACCGCGTTCCCAGCGGCCTGCCCTGCCCGGCTGAAGCCCTGGTCGGTGGCGATGCACTGGACCCCGCCATCATGGCCGCCTCCATCCTGGCCAAGGTCGCGCGCGACCGGATCATGGTGGCCCTGCACGACGAGTTCCCTGACTATGGTTTCGCCGTGCACAAAGGCTACCCGACGCCCATGCATCTGGCGGCGCTGCAAAGATACGGCCCCTGCCCGCAGCACCGGCGCAGCTTTGCGCCGGTGACGCGTCTCATTCCTGCCTGACCGTCGCGAATTTTGACCTCGCGGTCATTGCCTGGGCGGGATCGTCCAAGGTTGACTGGAAACCTGCAGGCCTGGGACTTATGGCTGGGCCTCTGCGCGACGATCAACGGGGCCCACCATTTGCCTCGGATTTCGCCCTTCTGCCTGCCCAGGGGCCGTTGAGGGTCAGTTTTACGCTTTTAGGCGACTTCATCCTGCAGCCCACGCCTGGCCGGCAGCCCGTCATGCCTTGTTCCACCCCACTCCGGCCGCTACCCTGACACGGCATGTCCTCGCGCTTCATCCACCTCCACCTGCACACCGAATTCTCGCTCGCGGATTCGACCATCCGTGTGCCCGACAAGCCCGATGAAGCACGGCCGGACAAGGCCAAGCGGCCCAACCTGCTGAGCCGGGCGGTGGAAATGCAGCTTCCCGCACTGGCCGTGACCGACCGCAACAACCTGTTTGCACTGGTCAAGTTCTACAAGGCCGCCGAGTCGGTGGGGATCAAGCCCATCGCCGGTGCAGACGTCAGCATCGCGACCGGCAAGGAGAACCCGTGGCCGCTGACCCTGCTGTGCCGCGACTTAACCGGTTACCTGACCCTGTCGCGCCTGCTCACCCGCGCGTGGATGGAGGGCCACCACCTGGACGGGGTGGCGATCACCCCCGAATGGCTGCGCGAAGACTGCGAGGGCCTGTTCGCCATTGCCGGCCGCCACAGCTATGCCGGCCGGCTGGCCGCCGGCGGCAGGCACGAACTGGCCGAGCAGCACCTGGCCGACCTGCAGCGCAGTTTTGGCGAGAATCTGCACCTGGAGATCACCCGCACCCAGCGCGACGGGGAAGACGCCTTCAACGCGTTTGCCCTGCACGCTGCTGCTGCGCGCGGCCTGCCGCTCATCGCCAGCAACGACGTGCGCTTCCTGGACCGCGACGGCTACGAGGCGCACGAAGCGCGCGTATGCATTTCCACTGGACGCGTACTGGATGACCCCAAGCGTCCGCGCGAGTACAGCCCCGAGCAGTACCTGAAGTCGCCGGACGAGATGGCCGCGCTGTTCGCCGACGTGCCCGACGCCATCGACAACACCCATGCGCTGGCGCAGCGCTGCAACCTGCAGCTGACCCTGGGCCAGTACGCGCTGCCCGCGTATCCGGTGCCCAGCAACGAAACCCTGGACAGCTGGATCCGCAGCCAGTCACACGCCGGCCTGGACAAACGCCTGCAGAAGAGTCCGCTGGCGCCCGGCCACAGCGAGGAAAGCTATCGCGCGCGCCTGGACCTGGAGGTGGACGTCATCGTCCGCATGGGTTTCCCCGGCTACTTCCTGATCGTGGCCGACTTCATCAACTGGGCCAAGGACCACGGCATCCCGGTGGGCCCGGGGCGCGGCTCCGGCGCCGGTTCGCTGGTGGCGTGGGCGCTCGGCATCACCGACCTGGACCCGCTTCCCTACGACCTGCTGTTCGAGCGATTCCTCAACCCCGAACGCGTGTCGATGCCCGACTTCGACATCGACTTCTGCATGGACCGCCGCGACGAAGTGATCGAGTACGTCGCAGGCAAGTACGGGCGCGACCGGGTCAGCCAGATCATCACCTACGGCACCATGGCGGCCAAGGCGGTAGTGCGTGATACCGGCCGCGTTCTCGGCTACCCCTACGGTTTCGTCGACAGCGTAGCCAAGCTGATCCCGCTGACCTTGGGCATCACCCTGGCCGATGCGATGGGTGAAGGCAGCACCGCGATGGCCTCGCAGGAATTGATTGACCGCTACCGCGACGAAGACGACGTGCGCGACCTGCTGGACCTGGCCCGGCAGCTCGAGGACCTGACCCGCAACGCCGGCAAGCACGCCGGCGGCGTCGTCATCGCGCCCTCGCCGCTGTCCGATTTCTGCCCGCTGTTCGCCGAACACGATGCCAACGGCCTGGGCAAGTCACCGGTCACCCAGTTCGACAAGGACGACGTGGAGGCCGTGGGCCTGGTGAAGTTCGACTTCCTGGGCCTGCGCACGCTGACCATCATCGACTGGGCGGTGAAGGCGATCAATGGCCGGGAATGGGGAATGGGGAATGGGGAA
Organism: Pseudoxanthomonas sp.; assembly: GCA_026785795.1. Lineage (GTDB taxonomy): Bacteria > Pseudomonadota > Gammaproteobacteria > Xanthomonadales > Xanthomonadaceae > Pseudoxanthomonas_A. The sequence goes on along the minus strand of JAJAZJ010000188.1, from coordinate 3,057 downwards.
TCGGAAAATCGAGTCCTGGATATCTCCACCATTGCGCTTGATGACAGGGCCACTTACGAGCTGTTCGCCAGCGGTGAAGCCGGTGCCGTGTTCCAGTTCGAATCGCGCGGCATGCGCGAGCTGCTCAAGCGGGCGAAGCCGGACCGGTTCGAGGATCTCATTGCGCTGGTCTCGCTCTACCGCCCCGGGCCGATGGACCTGATCCCGGACTTCGTGGAGCGCAAGCACGACCCCAGCAAGATCCAGTACCCGGACCCGCGCGTGGAGGCCGTGCTGCGCGATACCTACGGGATCATGGTCTACCAGGAACAGGTCATGCACATGGCCCAGATCGTCGGCGGTTATTCGCTGGGGGCTGCCGACCTGCTGCGGCGTGCAATGGGCAAGAAGAACCCGGCCGAAATGGCCAAGCACCGCGAGATATTCCGCGAGGGCGCAGAAAAGAACGACATCAGTGCGCGCAAGGCTGATGCGATCTTCGACCTGATGGAGAAATTCGCCGGCTACGGCTTCAACAAATCGCATGCTGCCGGGTATGCGTTGATTGCCTACCAGACCGCGTGGCTGAAGACGCACTATCCAGCAGAGTTCATGGCTGCGGTGCTGTCCTCGGACATGGACAACACCGACAAGGTGGTGGGGTTCCTGGAGGAGTGCAGGACCCTGCAGCTGGACGTCCTGCCGCCGGACGTGAATGCATCCAGTTACATGTTCGTGGCAACCGATCCGCGCACCGTGCGCTACGGCCTGGGCGCCATCAAGGGCGTGGGCCGCGGCGCCTGCGAGGCGATCAGTGGCGAACGCGAACGCGGCGGTGCTTTCGATGACCTGCTTGATTTCTGCCGGCGCGTGGATTCATCCAAGCTCAACCGCCGCGCGCTGGAAGCCCTGGTCAAGGCCGGTGCAGTCGACGCACTGGGCGGGAACCGGGCCTCGCTGATGCTGCAGCTGCCCGAGGTGGTGAAGGCGACCGACCAGTTGTCCAGAGAGCGCGAGGCCGGCCAGGTGTCCCTGTTTGGCGGCGGCGATGCGGCGCCGGCGCTGGAAGTCGTGCTGACCCAGGCCGAGGAGTGGCCGCTGTCGCAGAAGCTGGCCGGTGAACGCGAAACCCTGGGTCATTACCTCAGTGGACATCCGCTGGACCCGTGGCGCGACGACCTGCGCGCCCTGGTCGGCAGCGACCTGGGCGAGCTGGACAAGCTGTGGAGCGGCGCCGCGCTGGGCGAGAAGAAGGGCTGGCGCCCGGAGGTGGGCGCGGTGATCGCTGGGCAGGTGGTGGCGGTGCGCCGCAAGGGCGACAGCCAGGTTTTCGTGCAGCTTGAGGACGGGCGCGGACGCATCGAATGCAGCGTGTTTGCCGAATCCTATGCGGAACTGGCCCCGCTGCTGACCCGCGACCGCATCCTGGTGGTCCAGGGCGGCCTGCGCGAGGATGAGTTCAGCGGAGGCTTCAGCCTGCGCATCCGCCGCTGCTGGGATTTTGCCCAGCTGTATGCAGACCATGCGCAACGTCTGTCGCTGCGGCTGGACCTGCGGGAACCGGGCCTGTGGGACCGCATTGATGCCCTGCTGGCCCGGCATCGGCCCGGCGGGACCCCCCTGAGGCTTGACCTGCTGATGCCGTCCGGGGAACGCGGCGTCGGCGGCGTGCTGGATCTCAATGGGCCCAAGTCGGTGCGGGTGGATACCGATCTGGTGGATGCGCTGCGGGCGCACCCCGGCGTGCGGACGGTCAAGGTCGCGGTCAGCAGGCCCTGGACGAACTAGCTTGGCCTTCTCCCTCCGGGAGAATGTGCCCGTCGGGCGGATGAGGGCACGGGAATTCCAACCCACGCCCGCCATCCGGGCAAGTCCGCCCCCCAATCCGCCGCTCCATGCCAATTTTTCGCTTGCACAGCAGGCACAACAGCCCCTACCCACCCGTACGGGCTCCCCACGCCGCTTCGGCTAAACTGCCCTCCTTTCCGGTCCGCAGTCCATCAATGAACCCGAACTACCTGGATTTCGAACAGCCCATCGCCGATCTGGAAGCCAGAATCCAGGATCTGCGCAGCGCCAGCGCCGGGCCTGCAGTCAATGTCGATGCCGAGGTCCATGCCCTGCAGGACAAGCTGCGGGTGCGCACCGCGCAGATCTTCCGCGACCTCTCCGCATGGCAGGTGTCGCAGTTGGCCCGGCACCCGGCCCGCCCCTACACGCTGGACTACATTCAGGTGTTCTGCGACGAGTTCCATGAGCTGGCCGGCGACCGCGCCTACGCCGACGACAAGGCCATCGTCGGCGGACTGGGCCGCATTGATGGCCGCAGCGTGGTCATCATCGGCCACCAGAAAGGCCGCGACACCAAGAGCAAGATCGCACGCAACTTCGGCATGCCGCGCCCCGAGGGCTACCGCAAGGCGTTGCGCCTGATGAAGCTGGCCGAACGCTTCAAGCTGCCGCTGCTGACCTTCATCGACACGCCTGGTGCCTACCCCGGCGTAGGCGCGGAAGAGCGCGGGCAGTCCGAGGCTATCGCCCGCAACCTGCTGGAAATGGCCGAGCTGAAGGTACCGATCATCTGCACGGTGATTGGCGAGGGTGGTTCAGGCGGCGCGCTGGCCATCGGCGTGGGCGACCGCACGCTGATGCTGGAGTACGGCACCTACTCGGTGATCTCACCGGAGGGCTGCGCGTCGATCCTGTGGAAATCGGCCGACAAGGCCAAGGATGCCGCCGAACAGCTGGGCATCACCGCCCAGCGCCTGCTGTCGCTGGGCCTGGTGGACAAGGTGCTGCGCGAACCCACCGGCGGCGCGCACCGCAATCCCAGGCAGATGGCGAAACGATTGAAAGCCGTGCTGCTCAATGAGCTGGATGCGTTGCAACAATTGCCCGTGGATGAATGCTGCAGCAGCGCTACCAGCGCCTGCGCAGCTATGGCGTCTACGAAGCCGCCTGATCCAAGCCCATGTAGCGCCCGAGCTTTTGTAACAGCGCCCCAGCTCTTGTAGGAGCACCCCAGCTTTTGTAGGAGCGCCCCTGCTTTTGTAGGAGCGCCCCATGGGCGCGAGCTCT
>JAJAZJ010000187.1 GCA_026785795.1 Pseudoxanthomonas sp. | reverse complement strand
CTGTTCCACCATCGCCGTCAGGCCGTGATGCAGGGGTTTGACGATGCGCTGTTCGTCGACGCCGACGGCGTCATCTCCGAAGGCCCGACCTGGAATATCGGGTTCTGGCAGCGGGGCTCGGTGGTCTGGCCCGATGCCCCGGCCCTGCGCGGCACGACGGAGCGACTGCTTAAGAACGCGCTGTCCCGGCAGGGCGTGGAGCAGGTGACCCGGTCGCTGGGCCTGCCCGACCTGGGCACCTTCGACGGGGCGTTCGCCTGCAACGCCAGCGGACTGCATTCAGTCGCAAAAATAGATGAGACGGTGTTCCCTGATCCGCGGGCCGGGCTCATCGCGCTGCTGGACACCCTGGCGTCGCTGGCGTGGGAGGCGGTTTAGGCCAGGGCAGGGTTTCCTTCCCTAATTCAATGGCTTAGAATTGCGGGTTCACCGCGCCGCAATGGCGACTGGGCAACACAGGAAAGCAGCACCATGGTCAAGATTCGCCTCACCCGTGGCGGCGCCAAGAAGCGTCCGTTCTACCACATCATCGTCACCGACTCGCGCAGCGCGCGCGACGGCCGCAATATCGAGCGCCTGGGGTACTACAACCCGGTTGCCTCCGGCAACGAGAAGCGCATCGAGCTGGACACCGCTCGCGTCGACCATTGGCTTGGGCAGGGTGCGCAGATGACCGACAAGGTTCGCAACCTGTACAGGGAAGCGGGCAAGACGGTCACGGCGCAGGCTGCGGCCTGATCCGGTTGGGCGGCGCTTGATCGCGCCGTCCCCCGTTCCCATGAGCAATAACCAACGTCGGATCCTGCTGGGCAGGATCGTCGGCGCCTTTGGCATACGCGGCCAGGTCAAGATCGAATCCTGGACGGAGCCGCGCGATGCGATCTTCCGCTACCAGCCGTGGATCCTGGTGGACGCGGCGGGCAACGAGCGCGAATTCAGCGGCGCGCACGGCAAGGAATCCGGCAAGCACCTGGTGGCCAGCTTCCCCGACGTCAGCGACCGCAACGTGGTGGAGGCCATGCGTGGCACCGACATCTTCGTCCTGCGCTCGGCCCTGCCTCCGCCGAAGGCCGGGGAGTTCTATTGGGTCGACCTGGAAGGATTCCGGGTGGTGAGCGTGGACGGCGTTGACTTCGGCACCGTCTCGCACCTTTTTTCCACCGGCGCCAACGACGTGCTGTTCGTGCGCGGCGACCGCGAGCGCATGGTGCCGTTCGTCGAGCCGGAATTCGTGAAATCGGTGGATTTCCAGGCCGGCCTGATCACCGTGGACTGGGACCCGGAGTTCTGATGCGCATCGACGTGGTCAGCCTGTTTCCCGAGTTCATCGCGCAGTGCGCGGGGTTCGGCGTAGTGGGGCGCGCGCAGGAACGGGCGCTGCTGTCGCTGCATGGCTGGAACCCGCGCGATCATGCCGACGGCGGCTATCGGCGTGTGGATGATCGTCCATTCGGCGGTGGCCCGGGCATGGTCATGATGATCGACCCGCGGCAGGCCTGCCTGGCTGCGGCACGCGCTGCTGACCCAGCGCCCGTCCCGGTGGTCTACCTGACGCCGCAGGGCGTGCCGCTGAACCAGCGCAAGGTTCGCGAACTGGCCTCACGGCCGCGCCTGCTGCTGCTGTGCGGGCGCTACGAGGGCGTCGACGAGCGCCTGCTGGCGGCCGAGGTGGATGAAGAGATTTCGATCGGCGACTACGTCCTCTCGGGCGGTGAGCTTGCCGCGGCGGTGCTGATTGATGCCGTTGCGCGGCTGCAGGAGGGCGTCCTGAACGACGCCGAATCCGCAGTGCAGGACAGCTTCGAGGGCGACGGCCTGCTGGATTGCCCGCACTACACCCATCCGGCCAGCCATCCGTTGGGCGAGGTGCCGGGCGTACTGCGGTCCGGCGACCACGCCGCCATCGCCCGCTGGCGGCGCCAGCAGTCTCTGGGCCGGACCTGGCTGCGGCGCCCCGATCTTCTGGACGAGGCAGGCCTGTCCAGGGCCGATCGGGCGCTGCTGGAGGCCTTTTGCCAGCAGCTCCTGTCGGGCACGCACGAACCGGGCTAAGCCCTCGCGCCGGAAGGGAAAAGTGGGTATCATGACCGGCTCCCGGCCGTACTGCGGCTCGGGGTCATAACAATATCGTGCAGCACAGTCCGGTGACTGCATCAGTTTTCGATGTCGAATGACACGCCCACGACACTCCTTCGGTGCCAACATGCCCAAGCTCAACATGACCCTCCTGGCTGATTTCGAAGCCGCCCAGATCCAGCGCGAGCTGCCCGCCTTCGGCCCCGGTGACACCGTGGTGGTGAACGTGAAGGTCAAGGAAGGCAACCGCGAACGCGTCCAGGCCTATGAAGGCGTGGTGATCGGCAAGAAGAATGCAGGCCTCAACTCCGCCTTCACCGTGCGCAAGATCTCGCATGGCTATGGCGTCGAGCGCGTATTCCAGACCCACAGCGCCATCATCGATTCGGTGGAAGTAAAGCGCCGTGGCAAGGTCCGTGCGGGCAAGCTGTACTACCTGCGCGAACTGGAAGGCAAGGCGGCCCGTATCAAGGAAGACCTGGCTGCCGGCCAGCAGGCCAAGGCCGCCAAGCTGGCCGCTGCTGCCGCCGCCGCGAAATAAGTTCCAGCTGCAGCAAACCTGCCAACGGCCACCTTCGGGTGGCCGTTTGTTTTGAGCGGATAGCGCCTGCAATCCGTGCGCGAACCGGTGCAGGCGGGCATGCCCAAGTGGCTGGCGATATCACCCCCGACTTCAATCCAGGCAATCGGCAATTCGATGCAGGAAACAGCGACTTCGACGGAACTGGTGAGGCTGGACCTGTGGCTCTGGGCCGCACGCTTCTTCAAGACCCGCGCCTTGGCCAAGGCGGCGATCGAGAACGGCAAGGTCGAGATCGGCGGCCAGCGCGCAAAGCCGGCGCGGCAGGTTCGTATCGGCGATGCGCTGCGCATCGTGCGCGGCGACGAGGCGTTCCAGGTGGATGTGCTGGCCCTGTCCGGCAAGCGCGGGCCTGCAGTGGCTGCGGCCACCCTTTATCGCGAGGATGAAGCCTCACGCCTGCAGCGTGAGCAGCAGCGCGCACACCGCGCCGCCGAGCGCGGCGGCTACCGTGCTCCAGCGCACAAGCCAGACAAGCGGGCACGCCGGTTGATCCAGGCACTTGGGGATATCGACTCGCTGTAAACGCGGGGTCGCAGCCCTGCACGCCGCAGGCG
>JAJAZJ010000186.1 GCA_026785795.1 Pseudoxanthomonas sp. | reverse complement strand
TGGGCCGGGGCGGCGGCGGGGGGTTTTTTTCTTCTTACCCCCCTAACCTATCCGGCCCGGGCGGCGCGGCCCCCCCGCTCCTACCAATACGATGCCTGCCTAAGGTGCGCCATTCGCACGTTACGCAACCGGATCCCCAACGCGATCCTTGCAGCCCCAGTTCAGGATCGGCGTGCCCGGCGGCAAGACCCTGCGGAACATCTCCACGCGCTCGGCCTTGGGGTTCACCACCACCGGTGCGCGCGCTGCCTTCAGCAGCGGCAGATCGGCGCTGCTGTCGGAGTACGCCACCGCAATCTCCCGATAGCCGCGTTCCCGCAGCATCCGCACTTTCTCCTCATTGTGGCAGTGACGCCGCGCGCCCATGGCGCCAAAGCGCGGGCCGACCGTGGTGCCAATCACCGGCACGTCCTGGTGGGTAACGAAGGCCAGGATCGCGCGGGCCAGCTCCGGCGGCGCACCGGTGGCGATGACGACCCGATCGCCGGCGGCGCGATGGCCGCGCAGCACGTCCAGCGCGATCGGCAGCAAACGCTGGCGGATCTGGTCCTGGTGGGTGGCCACGTACAGGTCGATCATCGCATCGAAGCTGCGACGGCCACGCAGGCCAAAGGTGCCGATCCATACATAGCCGCTGATGCCGCGGCGACGGCTGGGCAGGAGCGCCACCATCGGCCCCAGCACCGGCGTAGCCAGCAGCGCCGCCGCTGTGCGCAGAGGATTGCGCTTCAGCAGCCAGCCCACTACATGGCTGAAGGAATCGCCGTCGTAAAGCGTATGGTCGAAATCAAACACCACCACCGGCGCGTCATTGCGCGGCAGCGGGTAGACCGCGGGGGCAGTACTTTCACTCATGCGCAAAGAATAGCTGACGCAGCGCATCGCCTGGTTCATCGGCGCGCATCAAGGTCTCGCCCACCAGAAAGGCGTTCACGCCGGCTACGCGCAGCATGGCGACGTCCTCGGCCACCAGGATCCCGCTTTCGGTCACCAGCAGGCGATCCTTCGGCACCGCGTCCTTCATCGCCAGGGTGTTCTGCAGCGATACCTCGAAGGTGCGCAGGTTGCGATTGTTGATGCCGATCAGCGGCACCGGCACCTGCAGCGCACGTTCGAGCTCGTCGATGTCGTGGACTTCCACCAGCACGTCCATGCCCAGCTGCATTGCCAGACCCGACAGTTCGACCAGCTGGCTGTCGTCCAGGGCGGCCACGATCAGCAGGATGCAGTCCGCGCCCAGCACGCGCGCCTCGTACACCTGGTAGGGATCAACGGTGAAATCCTTGCGCAGCACCGGCAGCGTGCAGGCCGCGCGTGCCTGCTGCAGGTAGGCGTCGGCGCCCTGGAAGAAGTCCACGTCGGTCAGCACCGACAGGCAGGTCGCGCCGCCGTTCTCATAGCTGATGGCGATGTCAGCCGGCCGGAAGTCCGGCCGGATCACGCCCTTCGATGGACTGGCTTTCTTGATTTCCGCGATCACCGCCGCGTCGCCGGTGGCAATGCGCTCGTGCAGCGCGTCGGCGAAGCCGCGTACCGGCGACGCATCGGCGACCCTTGCCAGCAGTTCGGCCAAAGGCACAGACGCACAGCGCTCGGCGACTTCTTCAGCCTTGCGCGCCAGGATGGTGTGGAGTATGTCGCTCATTCAAGGTCCTGTTTCAAGCCCCTCCCCTGGCGAAGCAGGGGGAGGCAGGGAGGGGGTTGCTCTTGGCGCAATGCCTGGCTCAAGCTCATCGCGCGATCCGCTTCGTCGCGGCTACGAACTCCTCCATCTTCGCCAAGGCTGCACCGGTGGTGATGACCTCGCGCGACATCGCAATTCCATCTTCGATGGTCTCGGCGACGCCAGATACGTAAAGCGCCGCGCCTGCGTTCAAGGCCACGATCTCGCGCGCCGGACCCGGGCGATTGTCGAGCACGCCGAGCAACATCGTTTTCGATTCAGCGGCATCGGATACCCGCAGGTTGCGGCTGGCGGACATGGCGATGCCGAAGTCTTCCGGATGGAGTTCGTACTCGGTAACCACGCCATCGCGCAGCTCGGCGACCAGGGTGGCCGCACCCAGCGATAGCTCGTCCATGCCGTCGCGACCCCACACCACCAGGGCGCGTTCGGCGCCGAGTTCCTGCAGCACGCGCGCCTGGATGCCGACCAGGTCCGGATGGAACACGCCCATCAGGATGTTGGGCGCCCCAGCCGGGTTGGTCAGCGGACCGAGGATGTTGAAAATGGTGCGCACGCCCATTTCGCGGCGCACCGGGGCGACGACTTTCATCGCCGGGTGGTGCACCGGCGCGAACATGAAGCCGATGCCGGTGTCGTGGATGGACTGGGCGACCTGTTCCGGCTGCAGCTCGATGTTGGCGCCCAGGGCTTCCAGCACGTCCGCGCTGCCTGACTTGGACGACACGCTGCGGTTGCCGTGCTTGGCCACGCGCGCACCCGCGGCGGCGGCCACGAACATGCTGGCGGTGGAGATGTTGAAGGTGTGCGAGCCATCGCCGCCGGTGCCGACGATATCCACCAGGTGCGTCCGGTCCGGCACGTCAACCGTACGCGAGAACTCGCGCATCACCGTGGCCGCGCCGGCGATCTCGCCGATGGTCTCCTTCTTCACCCGCAGCCCGGACAGGATGGCCGCGGTCAAGGTCGGCGACACTTCGCCGCGCATGACCTGGCGCATCAGGTCCACCATTTCGTCATGGAAGATCTCGCGATGCTCGATGGTCCGCTGCAGGGCTTGTTGTGGGGTGAGGGGCATGGCTCGGGATTCGGGAT
>JAJAZJ010000185.1 GCA_026785795.1 Pseudoxanthomonas sp. | reverse complement strand
GGCCCAGTCCTACCAGTCGCGGACCACTGCCATCGTCGATCGCCAGCCACACCACCGGCTTGGGCCGCGGCGGCGGCCCTACCGGCAGGCCAAGGTCGGCCGTCAGCCCGTTGACCTTGTCCGGCGTGAATCGAACCACCAGGGTAGGCCGGAAAGTAGGCGCCCCGCTCGGCGACGTGCCCTGATCCTGACGATAGTCGTATCCGGCAACGTAGTCCCTGGCATTGACCAGCTCAGCGGCCACGCCGGGGCGGCCCATGGCGTTGCGGTCGCCGCTCAGCTTGTCCAGCACCTGCCCCAGCCCGCGGGCAAACGCGCTGTTGCGCTCGGCATCGCCCTGGCTGTTGACCCGGACTTCGGCTTCGTAAACGCCGCGCGCACCAACCCGGTCGCCTTCGGTACGTAAACCGCTCTGCGCCCACGCCGGGATGCCAGCCAGCAACGAGAGTGCAGCGAGCAGGGTGAGTAGCGGAATTCGGCGCATCGGGCGTCCCTGTGTATGGCGAACACCGGGCGCTGTGCCCGGCCAACGGGGTGGATTGTTGCCCGAATGGGGCGTCCGCGCCAACGCTGGACGGTTCAGGGCCGTCGATTGCTGCAAGTATTCCCTTAAAATCGACGTCTCCGCACCCCCACCGGCCCTTCAGTGACCCAGCCTACCGCCCCCATCCCGCTCACCTACCGCGATGCTGGCGTTGATATCGACGCAGGCAACGCCGTGGTGGAACGCATCAAACCGCTGGTCAAGCGCAGCTTTCGGCCCGAGGTAATGGGTGGGCTGGGTGGATTCGGGGCCCTGTTCGACCTGTCTGGCAAGTACCGCGAACCGGTACTGGTGTCCGGCACCGATGGCGTGGGCACCAAGCTCAAGCTGGCCCAGCAGCTGAACCGGCATGACACGATCGGCATCGACCTGGTGGGCATGTGCGTGAACGACGTATTGGTGCAGGGTGCCGAGCCGCTGTTCTTCCTGGATTATTTCGCCACCGGCAAGTTGGACGTCGACACCGTGGTCGCGGTCGTCGGCGGCATCGCCAAGGGCTGCGAACTGTCCGGGTGCGCGCTGATTGGCGGGGAAACCGCGGAAATGCCGGACATGTACGCAGCGGGCGAATACGACCTGGCGGGGTTCACCGTGGGCGCCGTGGAGAAGTCCAGGCTTGTGGACGGGGCCAGGGTGCGCGAGGGCGACGTGCTGATCGGGCTTGCATCCAGCGGCGCGCACTCCAATGGCTATTCGCTGATCCGCCGCATCTTCGACCGTGCCGGCCGCCCCGTCGATACCGACGTAGGCGGCGTCAAGTTGGTGGATGCGCTGATGGCGCCCACCGCCCTGTACGTGAAGCCAATACTTGAACTACTGAAGTCACATGAGCTGCACGCCATGGCCCATATCACCGGCGGTGGACTCAGCGAAAACATCATTCGCGTGGTGCCCGATGGGCTTGGCCTGCACATCGACGCCAGTGCGTGGACCCTGCCGCCGCTGTTCGACTGGATTCAGCGCGAAGGTGCGGTCGCCGACAGCGAAATGTGGCGCACCTTCAACTGCGGCATCGGCTTCGTGCTGATCGTGGCCCAGGACCAGGCTGGCGTGGTGGAGAAGGACCTGGACCGCCGGGGCATGGGCCATTGGCAGATTGGCCAAGTGGTGAAAGACACCGGAATGCACCGTGTCCATATCAGTTGATTTCGCCGGCGTGGCTCCGCCGCTACCCGCACAGGTCGCCGCTGCGGCGCAGGACGTGGAACACCTGCGGCTGCTGGTGATCTTCCACTACCTGGTGGCCGCAATGACTGCACTGTTCTCGCTGTTCCCGGTGATCCATCTGGCGTTCGGGCTGGGCATGGTCAGCGGGCGTTTGGCCAGCAATGACCCCCATGCCGAGCTCGTGGGCTGGGTCTTGGTAGGCGTGGCCACGGCATTTATCCTGGGCGGACTGGCCTTGGCCGGGTTCCTGGCCTATGCCGGCCGCTGCCTGGCCCGCAGGCGGCGCCACACGCTGTGCATGGTGGTGGCCTGCGCGTCCTGCCTGCTCATGCCGTTCGGCACGGTGCTGGGCGTCTTCACCCTGGTGGTGCTCACCCGGCCGTCGGTGAAGCTTCTGTTCGACCAGGCCTGATCGGCGTGGCCCTGGCGCGTCTTGCCGTGCTCGCCTCAGGCCGCGGCAGCAACCTGCAGGCCCTCGTGTCCGCGATTGCCGACGGCGCCCTGCCAGCCCGGTTGGTCGGCGTGTTTTCGGACAGGCCGGACGCCGCTGCGCTGCAGCGCGTGCCTGCCGCCCTGCGCTGGAGCGCCGAACCGCGCTCCTTTGCCGACCGCGAGGCGTTCGACCACGCACTGACCGCGGCGGTGGTCCGCAGCGCGCCGGACTGGGTGGTGTGCGCCGGCTACATGCGCATCCTGGGCGGTGAGTTCACGGGTCGCTTCGGCGGACGGTTGCTCAACCTCCACCCGTCGCTGCTGCCGAAGTACCGCGGCCTGCGCACCCACGCGCGCGCGCTGGAAGCCGGCGACAGCGAGTACGGCGCCAGTGTGCACCTGGTGGTGCCTGAACTGGACGCCGGGAGCGTGATTGCCCAGGCCAGGCTGCCGATCCTGGCCGGGGACACCCCGCGAACCCTGGCCCTGCGCCTGCTTCCCCTTGAGCACCGCCTGCTGGTTGCAGTCCTGCAGCTCGCCGTTTCGGGGCGGCTAACTGAACAGGACGCAGGCCTGCATTGCGATGGTCAGCCGCTATTTACGCCATTGCGATTAGATTCGTCGGGCAGATTGACCCCCTAGAAACCACGGCGCGCCATCACCATGCGGCATTGTTGCACCCTGCTGTTCGCCATCCTGGCCTCGGCCAGCCTGCCTGCAGGCGCGCTTGAGCCATTCGCTGCCCGCTACGACGCCTTTAGCCAGGGCAAGCTTGCCGGCAGTGCCAGCATGAAACTGGTACGCGATGACGGCGAGCGCTGGCGCGTGGACCTGGGCATCCGCGGCAGCAGGGGCTTTGCCCGGCTGCTGGCGCTGAACATCGAGCAGAGCACCGTGTTCGACACCGCTGGAGAGGTATTGCGGCCACTGAGCCAGGCCACGGTGAAGCATGCCCTGTTCACCGGCACGAAGGTGTTGGGCGTGTTCGATTGGCAGGCACGCACGGCAAGATGGCAGGGAGACGTGGACAAGGACCGGCTGGCACCCGTAGCGCTGCAGGACGGGGACATGACCGCACTATTGATGAACCTTGCGGTCATACGCGATGCCCAACCCGGGCGCGAACTGGCTTATCGTGTGGTCGAGAATGGACGCGCACGTGAATACCGCTACGCCGTGGCCCCAGCCACTGAAATCGTCGCTGTAGAGGAGCTGGGCTACGATGCGATGCGGGTGGCGCGCAGCAACGGCGGCAGCAAGCAAACCGTGTTCTGGGTGGCGCAGGGTGTTCCCACCCCCATACGCATACTGCAGCGTGAAAACGGCCGGGACACCATTGACCTGCGCCTGGTCGAATACCAAGGAGTGCAATAAAGCGTGAATACAACCCGTAACCCCGTGCTGCGTGGCAGCGTACTGGCCGCACTGGCCTGGATCAGCGCGCCAGCGCTGGCGGTCGAGGCATTTACCGCCGACTACCAGGCCACCGCCATGGGCATGCAGGGCGAAGGCCAGGTGTCCATCACCCCGCAGCCAAACAACCGCTGGCAGTACCATCTCTCGGTCAAGAACAACCTGGTCGACCTGAGCCAGAAGACCGTGTTCGACGAGCAGAAGGGCTGGCTGCGCCCGCTTTCCGGCACCGACCTGTCGCGACTGCTGGTGCGCAAGGTAGCGGTCAACGCCAATTTCGACTGGAGCAGCAACCAGGCCACGTGGACGGGTGACGTAAAGCCGGAGCGTGCTGGACCGGTGGAGCTCAAGACCGGCGACATGGATGCACTGCTGGTCAACATGGCCATCGTGCGCGATGTGGCCGCCGGCAGGCCGCTGACCTACCGCCTGCTGGAAAACGGCAAGGCCCGGGAGATGACCTATCAGATCGCAGGCAAGGAAAACCTGACCATCGGCGGCAAGACCCGCGAAACCACCAAGGTGGTGCGCGGCGACGGCAAGCGTGAAACCCTGGTCTGGGTGGTCCCGGACATGCCCGTGCCCGCCCGCATCCTGCAGCGCCAGGACGGGCAGGACTTCATCGACCTGAAACTGAAGGCGTGGCGCTGAATCAGGGTTGACGTGATTTGAACAAGCCTGGCCAAGCCGAGCTTGTTTATTTCACGACCTCAGCAGGTGCCATTGTGGTGCGGCAGTCCACGCGGATTGGGCGCTGGTCCGTGCGCCATTTATAGGAGGCGCATTCGCGCTGTCCTTCGCTGCGCTTGGTGACGACCACGGCGTGGAAGCCCTGGAATATCTCGCCACGGGTGACGATGCCGTCGCCATCCCAATCCATCTCGCTGGTTGCAATCCCGCT
>JAJAZJ010000184.1 GCA_026785795.1 Pseudoxanthomonas sp. | reverse complement strand
TCGAGGACGCGCTGCAGCTGTTCGAACCGGTGCCGGCGCTGGCGCGCAAGCTGGAAACCTTGGTCGACGTAGGCTTAAGCTATATCAAGCTGGGCCAGAGCGCGACCACGCTTTCCGGCGGCGAAGCGCAGCGGGTGAAGCTGTCCAAGGAGCTGTCGCGGCGCGATACCGGGCGCACACTCTACATTCTGGATGAACCCACCACCGGCCTGCATTTCCACGACATCGAGCACCTGTTGGCGGTACTGCACAAGCTGCGCGACGACGGCAACACCATCGTGGTGATCGAGCACAACCTGGACGTGATCAAGACCGCCGACTGGGTGGTGGACCTGGGTCCGGAGGGTGGGCATCGTGGCGGCCAGGTCCTGGCCTCCGGTACGCCGGAGCAGATTGCCGCCAATCCGGATTCCTACACCGGCCAGTTCCTGGCCCGGCTGCTGCCAAAATCCAGCGCGGCCAAGGGCAGCAAGCCGGCCGCACTGGCCCGGCCTGCAGTGCTGCCGCAGCGCAAGTCGGCGCTGAAGCAGGCAGCCGCTGCGGCCAAGGCCAGCCCCGCCAGAAAGGCGCGCAAATGAGCAACAGCGCGGAGGCTGCGCCAGCGCCACGGGTCGTGTTCCGCACCACCCTGCCGGTGCGATGGGGCGACATGGATGCTTTTGGCCACGTCAACAACGCCCAGTACCTGCGCTACCTGGAAGAAGCGCGGGTGCAGTGGATGGAGTCACTGCCCGGGGTGTCCATGGGCGCGGCCATAGCGCCCGTGCTGGCGGCCAGCCAGGTGAACTATCGCAAGGCCATCGAGTGGCCGGCCCGGATCACCGTTGAACTGTCCATCGTGAAAGTCGGCACCCGCAGCCTGACCGTGGGCCATCGCATGCTGTCGGCAGCGGCGGATGCGCAGCTGCACTGCGACGGCAGCGTGGTGCTGGTCTGGGTTGACCGGAGCAGCGGCCAGAGCGTGCCGCTGCCGCAGGCGATACGGCGCGGTGCCGGCTGAGCCCGCTCGCCCTATGATGTGCAAGAACCTCGCGGAGAATGCCGGATGACTGCACTTGTACAGACCCTGGACCACGGCCCATTGCGCGAGATCCGCATGGCGCGGCCGCCGGTCAATGCGCTGAACGGCGAGCTGTGCCGCGGCTTGATCATGGCCCTGAACAACGCGGTGAGCGACGGCATGCACGGCATCGTGCTGACCGGCAACTCCAAGGTATTTTCGGCCGGCATGGACGTGCCGCACCTGCTGTCGCTGGGCAAGGATCGCGAGGCGCTGCTGGACGGCTGGCAGGCGTTCTTCGGCGTGGCCCGCACCTTGGCCGAGTCACGCGTGCCGGTGGTGGCCGGATTGAGCGGACACTCGCCCGCCGGCGGCTGCGTGCTGGCGCTGTGCTGCGACTACCGGATCATGGCCCGCAGCGACGATCCTGCGCGCCCTTTCGCCATTGGCCTGAATGAAACCCAGGTGGGCCTGGTCGTACCGGAAGGCATCCAGCTGCTGCTGCGGCGCGCAGTGGGCGTGCATCGCGCCGGCAGCATGATGGTGACTGGCGAGATGGTGCCGGCAGAACGCGCACTGGCGATCGGCCTGGTGGATGAACTGGTTGCGCCCGAGCAGCTGCTGCCGCGCGCACTGGCGTGGCTGGGCGCGCTGGCCGCACTGCCGCAGCAGCCGATGCTGCAAACCCGGGCTATTGCCCGTGCGGACCTGGTTGCGGCCCTGCACGGTGACAACGTGCAGCTGGAGCGTTTCATCGATGGCTGGCATTCCGCAGACGCCCAACGGGCACTGCAGGCACTGGTGGCCAGGTTGGGCAAGTAGCCTGCTGCACACAGCCCGGACCGGCCGCCTGGCCGCAACGGCTTGACCGCTATTCCCCGCGTGCCACCGGCCGCGACGGGTCGCTGATCCAGCCACTCCATGAGCCCGCATACACGCGCGCACCGCACAGGCCGGCGAGCTCCAGCGCCAGCAGCAGGTGGCAGGCGGTTACGCCGGAACCGCACATCACCACCACTTCGCGCGGCGAGCGACCGGCCAGCAGCGGTTCGATCTGCGCGCGCAGCTGCTGCGGCGCCCTGAAACGGCCGTAGGCGAGGTTGTCGCCAATCGGCCGGTTGACCGCGCCGGGTACATGCCCTGCAACCGCATCGATAGGCTCTGCTTCTCCGCGGAACCGCGCCGCCGCGCGCGCATCCAGCAGCCAGCCCGGCGCTTCCCCCAGGCGCGCCTCCACTTCGTCGGCAGAGACGATGCGGGACGTGTCGAAATCTGCGAGATAGGGCGGTAGCATCGGCTGATCCGGCAGGTCGCCCGTCTCCGGCTGGCCGCCATCTCGCCAGGCCACCAGGCCGCCGTCCAGCACCGCGACGCGCGCGTGCCCCAGCAGACCCAGCATCCACCACAGGCGCGCCGCAGCCATGCTGCCGTCGCCTGCGTCATAGACCACCACCTGCTGCCTCGGCCCGATGCCCCAGCCGCCGACCCTGTGCGCGAAAGCCGCCGCTTCGGGCAATGGGTGACGCCCTTCTCCGGTGCGGGCCAGGTTGGAAAGATCCAGGTCCAAGTCGGCATGCGCTGCGCCGGGCAGGTGTGACTGCAGGTAGGCCTGGCGGCCGGCGGCCGGATCCATCAACGCGAAACGCGCGTCGATGATGCGCAGGGTCGGGTCGCCCAGCGCCGCGGCCAGTTCACCGACCTGCACCAGCGTGGTCCACTTCACGCGCTGCCCAGCAGGCGTTCTCGCAGGTTGTAGAGGATGGAGGCGGTTGCGCCCCAGATGCGCTGGCCAGGCCAGTCATATTCCAGCACCGCACGCCGACGCCCGCGGTAGTCCAGCTCCACGCGTCGCAGGTTGCCCGGCGCCATCAGGTAGTCCAGCGGAACTTCGAAGACGTCCGCCACTTCGTTCGGGTTGGGGATTGCCACATAGTCCGGATCGATGACCGCGACCACAGGCACCACGTGGAAACCGCTGATGGTGATGAACGGGTCCAGGAAGCCGAGCGGCAGCACCTGCAGCGGCGGCAGCGCGATCTCCTCCTGGGTTTCGCGGAGCGCTGCGGCCACGATGCCGGCATCGCCCGGCTCGATCCGTCCGCCGGGGAAACTGACCTGGCCACCGTGGTGGCGCATCCCGTCGGTGCGTCGGGTCAGCAGCACCTGGGTGCCGTGCGCGCGCGGCACCAGTCCGGCCAACACAGCCGCCTGCACGGGCGGCCCCGGCGGCAACAGGTCCACCAGTTCGTCATGGTTCCAGGCCTGTCCTGCAGGCAGGCTGCCGAGCGGGTGCAGCACCCGGCGCAAGCGGTCGCGCTCGCCCAGCAGCGTATCGAAGCGGGCCTGCTGGTGCTCGCGGCCGGGCAGCACCGTTTCCATCAGCCACAGGCGCTCGTCATCGTTCATCTGCGACCAGCGCGCAATCTCGGCGGTGGTCCGCAGGCAGCCCTGGCACAGGCCGTCTTCGGCCATGCTGCAGACGCCAATGCAGGGGCTCAGCACGGCGCGATATTCGTGGTTCATTGGATCGGACATCCATCGAGCTTACGCCGCATTGCGCCGCAGGGCCCGGAACAGCGTGACTGCCAGAACAACTGCGCCGGCACTGGGCCGGCGCAGTCGAGGTTCATGACGCGATTGCTTACTTGACGCTGAGCAGCTTGACGTCGAAGACCACGGCCTGGTTCGGGCCGACCGGCGACTGCGGGGTGTTGCCGTACGCCTTGTCGGCGGGCATCACCACTTCCCAACGGGCACCGGCGGGCATCTGCAGCAGCGCGTCGCGCAGGCCGGGCAGCGGGATATCGCTGACCTTGATCGCAGTGGGGGCGGGCGCGGTGGTCTGGCCCTGCTGCGGGCTGTAGGTATCCACGAAGGTGCGGCCGTCGACCAGCGAACCCTTGTACTGCAGGGTCACGTTGCTGGCTTGGGTGGGCTTGGCGCCGCTGCCGGCTTCCAGGACGCGGTACTGCACGCCGCCGGGCAGGGACTGCACGCCCGCCTTGGCTTTATTCGCGGCCAGGAACTGGGTGCTCTTGGCGTTGTTCGCCGCAGAGGCCTTGTCGAACTCGGACTTGGCCTTTTCCATCTGCCGCTTCTGCATGGCTTCCACGGCCGCGCGCAGGCGGTCTACCGGGATGGCAGGCTCTTTCTTGGAATAGCCTTCCTGCAGCGCACGGGTCACAGCGGCCACGTCGATGGCTTCGCCGGTTTCAACCAGGTTGCGGCCAATGTCGTAGCCCAGCGCATAGCTGAGGTCGTTCTTGTTGGGGGCCGGCGTGGTTTGCGCGAAGGCTGGGCCAGCTACCAGGGTGAGGGCCGCAAGGGAGGCGGCAAGCAAACGCAACTTCATTTTCGGCAAACTCCAGTTGTGGAACAGGGCGGTCGAACCGCCCCGTCAGGACGCGCTAGGATAGCCGCCGGGGCGCTGAACCGCCAGTGACGACAGGGTTTACGACCCGCCTGCAGGCAGTTAGTTCCAGCGCCCCAACCCATCCATTCATGGAAGCGACGATGTCCGAATCTCCCCTCGCCCGCCGCGACCTGGACGGCATCCGGGTACTGACCGTGTCCCGTCCGGACAAGCTCAACGCCCTTGACTCGGCCACCCTGGATGCCCTGCACGCCGCCTTCGACCAGGCCGCCGAGGACGCGTCGGTGCGCGTGGTGGTGCTGACCGGAGCCGGGCCCAAGGCCTTCGTGGCTGGGGCAGATATCGCCGAGATGGCCGACCTGCGCCCCACCGAGGGCCGCGACTTCTCCCTGCGCGGGCAGCGCCTGATGCGGCGGATAGAAACCCTGCCCAAGCCGGTGATCGGCATGCTCAACGGCTTTGCCCTGGGCGGCGGGCTGGAGCTGGCCATGGCCTGCCACCTGCGCATTGCCGCGGACACCGCGCGCCTGGGCCAGCCGGAAATCAGCCTGGGCCTGATCCCCGGCTTTGGCGGCACCCAGCGCCTGCCGCGCCTGGCCGGACGCGCGGCCACCCTGGAATTGTGCCTGTTGGGCGCACCGATCAGCGCCGAGCGTGCGCTGCAGCTGGGCATCGTCAATCGAGTAGTCGCGGCCGACGAGCTGGAAGCCGAAACCATGAAGGTGGCCGCACAGCTGGCGCAGGCTGCGCCGCTGGCCCTGCGCGGCGCCCTGGATGCGGTCAACGTGGGCGGCGAATGCGGGATCGAGGAAGGCCTGCAGTACGAAAGTGCGCAGTTCGGCCTGATGTTCTCCACCGACGACATGCGTGAAGGCACGCGCGCCTTCCTGGAGCGCCGCAAGCCGGTGTTCAGCGGGCGCTGAGCGGTGGCCGTCGCACCCTCTGCGGACACACCCGCACACGACTGTGCCCTTGGCGTTCGCCTGCTGCACAGCCTGCATAGCGACGACATGGATCGCGCCATCGAATCCGGCCTGATGGCGTTCCAACCCTGCCCGTCCTGCGAACCGCGGCTGGCCGAAGCGATCGCAGCCGCGCAGGGCAAGCTGGCACTCGCCTGGGCCGCGCGCGAGCGCTACCTGGCCCGCCAGGCACGACTTGCGCGCCGATCCGCGCAGCGCACTGCACGTCGCAGCGCGGTGCCGCTGGTCGAGACGAAAACTGCACTACCGCCTGCAGCGGCCGAGGTGCTGGCACGGGCCAAGGCCAGGGCCGTGCAGCGCGGCAGTCCATGAGCCCTGGCAGCAGACGCAGCAAGACGCTTAAACCTGATGAAGCCCGCGAACTGTTCTCGCGCCTGGCCGAACTCAACCCCAAGCCGACCACCGAGCTGGCCTGGTCCACGCCTTTCGAGCTGCTGGTCGCGGTCATCCTGTCTGCACAGGCCACCGATGTCGGCGTCAACCGGGCCACGCGCAGGCTGTACCCGGCAGCCAACACGCCGGCAGCGATCCTGGCCCTGGGCGAAGACGGGCTGAAGGCCTACATCGCCACCATTGGCCTGTTCAACACCAAGGCAAAGAACGTCATCGCCGCGTGCCGTCTGTTGCTTGAGCAGCACGCCGGCGAAGTTCCGCGCGACCGCGCCGCGCTGGAAGCGCTGCCGGGCGTTGGCCGCAAGACCGCCAACGTGGTGCTGAACACCGCATTCGGCGAGCCGACCATTGCCGTGGACACGCATATTTTCCGGGTGTCGAACCGCACCGGCCTGGCGCCCGGCAGGGACGTGCGCGCGGTGGAGGACCGGTTGCTGAAGGTGGTGCCGGATGAGTACAGGCAGGATGCGCATCATTGGTTGATCCTGCACGGCCGCTACGTGTGCAGGGCGCGCAATCCGGACTGCCCGCATTGCGTGATCCGCGATCTGTGCCGGTTCAAGGACAAGACCGTCGCCTGAGGCGGTGACATCGCCTGCCGCCGGCGCGGCCTCAGCGCCGCGGCGCCAGCCTGCTGCCGTGGGCCGGTTGATCCTGCATGGCCGCTACGTGTGCAGGGCGCGCAATCCGGACTGCCCGCAGTGCGTGATCCGCGACCTGTGCCGGTTCAAGGACAAGACCGTCGCCTGAGGCGGTGGCATCGCCTGCCGCCGGCGCGGCCTCAGCGTCGCGGCGCCAGCCGGCCGCCGTGGGCCGGCTGATCCTGCACGGACGCTACGTCTGCAGGGCGCGCAAACCGGATTGCCCGCAGTGCGTGATCTGCGATCGGTGCCGGTTCAAGGAAAAGATCCTGCCCTAACCCAGGTTTATGCACGCCGAACCAGAAGCTCGTACGCCGGCGGCAACGAAAAAAAACCCCGGCCTGCGCCGGGAGCTTTCCTTGGATGACGCGATGCTGCGTTTTACCAGCCGATCTGCATGCGCGCGGCGTACTGCCCGGTTTCGTCAGCGTTGACCTTGTTCTCGCCCTGGGTGTAGTTGAACATGAAGCGCACGTTGGCGTTGATGTAGTAGTTCACGCCCAGGATCAGGCTGTTCGCTTCGCGATTCACGATGTCCTTGTTCTCGATCGTGTCATAGCGCGCGGTCAGCTCCCAGATACCCTTGTCCACGTACTTAGGCGAGGCAAATATCGCGGTTGCCGGCTTGTACGCCTTGTGCCCGCCATTGACGATCCAGCTGCCCTGCAGGTACCAGCTGTTCACGTCCTGGTCCCTGCCCAGCGGCGCACCGAAGGTTGCGTTTACATACTCGCCCTGGAAGAACAGTGGGCCGAACGAACCGGCGGCCTCCAGTCCGTAGGCGGTAACCGAATCACCACTGGCCGCGGCGGTCGTAGCGATGGTTTGCGACGGGCCACGACGACCCGCGTAGCTGACTGAAGCCGAAGCGGAGGAAGATCCCTTGTTGAGGTTCTCGCTGCTGGCCCAGCCGCCGAAATGCAGGGTGTTGTTGTCGTTGTTGATTGGAGCGTAAGTCACGCGCCCGGACCAGCCGATACCCTCATTGCGTGCGGTAGGCGCTGCGCGGGTGTTAAAGGTAGTGAAGGCGGCGGTGTAGTTCTCACCATTGCGCTGGTAGCCGACGCCCTGCTGGAACTGGCGGCCGTTGAACAGGCCGGTGGCAGAGGAGAACGGCCGCTCCATCATCAGGATTTCGTTGGAGCTGGTCAGCTCTTCCATGGAGCGATACGGCTTGAAATGGCCGATGTAGAACTTGCCGCCCAGCGCAGACTTGGCCAGGAACGCATCACGCAGGCCGTCAAGGTTGGTGCCCGCCGCGAAATCCTGCTCCAGCTTGTATTCCCAGCCCATCGGCACCTTACCCGACAGGGTCAGGCGGGCGCGGCGGAATTCGTTGCCGCCGGTCACGTCCACTATGTCGCGATCAAAAGTGTACGTATCGAAGTGGATGCGGCCGCCCAGGTTGGCCTCGAACTTGCCGTCCGCCGAGGTCACCTTGATACCACCCTTGGTGTCCACCTTGGTGGAATTATTGTTCAGTTTGTCCAACTGGGCCGCCGCGTCCAGGTTCACGTCGGACTGCGCATCGGTGCGCTCTTCAAGTTCAATGACCTTTGCCTGCAGCTCGGCCAGCGCGGCCTTCAGTTCGGCCAGCTCCTGGCTCTCTGCAGCGCTGGCGGCGAAGCTGGTGCTGCTCATGGCGACAGCCAGTGCAGCGGCAAGAAGGGAATAACGCATTCGTGACTCTCCGTTATGAGGAATGAGGTGCGGGGAAGTGGCGTGCGCGCTGCATGGACTTCTGTTATGAAATCGTTAGCTTGATGACGGCGAACGAATGATGCGCAGCGGGTTTGACAATTTCGCGTGGTTTTTATGACCATCGCGTGACAGACGGCTTGCGCGCCCCGTGGCCTCACTCCTCTTCGGTTCAACGAATGGATTGGGGCCGCCGGACTTTTCTCTGCGTTTATCGCCCAGCTCCTGATCGGCTGCCCTCAATCTGGCATTTCCCCCCGGGCTTGCCGCGGAAGGCAGCCCATACACCGCCGCGAACTAACCCCGCCATGATGCCTGCGCAATGCTGTCATTATTCTGACTTTTCGTAGACACCGCCCTGTCACCTGCATGTCGTGGAATGCGCGCCTACGGGATCTCCCGTATCGCCAGCCACCCTTCCAGGAGCTACTCGTGTTCAAGAACTTCAAATCCCGCGTCGCGGTGCTGGCCCTTGCGGCCGCATTCACGGCCAACGCCACGGCCGCCGATATCACCGGCGCTGGCGCTTCCTTCGTCTTTCCGGTGATGTCCAAGTGGTCCTCCGACTACAAGACCGCGACCGGCAACCAGGTCAACTACCAGTCCATCGGTTCCGGCGGCGGCATCGCCCAGATCAGGGCAGCCACGGTTGACTTCGGATCCACCGATGCCCCGCAGAAACCCGAAGAGCTTGCCAAGTACGGGCTAGGCCAGTTCCCGTCCGTCATCGGCGGCATCGTGCCGGTGGTCAACCTGGCCGGGGTGAAGGCCGGGGCGATGAAGCTGGATGGCGAAACCCTCGCCAACATCTTCCTGGGCAATATCACCAAATGGAATGACCCGGCCATCGTCGCGCTGAACGCCGGCTTGCCCCTGCCCGACTCCAGGATCACCGTGGTCCGCCGCTCGGACGGCTCGGGCACCACCTTCAACTTCGTCAACTACCTGTCCGAGGTCAGCCCTGAGTGGAAGACGAAGGTCGGCGAAGGCACCGCGGTGAAGTGGCCGGTCGGCATTGGCGGCAAGGGCAACGAAGGCGTGGCCGCCTATGTGAGGCAGATCAAGGGCAGCATCGGTTACGTGGAGCTGTCCACCGCAGTGCAGAATCGGATGGCGTTCACCCGCCTCAAGAATGCCGCTGGCAACTTCATCGTGCCCAGCGACGATTCCTTCGCCGCCGCGGCAGCCAGCGCCGATTGGGCGAAGTCCAAGGATTTCTTCCTGATCATGACCAACGCGCCGGGCAATGATTCGTGGCCGATCGCGGCGACCAACTTCATCCTGATGTACAAGAAGCCCAAGGACGTTGCCAAGTCCAAGAGTGCACAAGACTTCTTCCGCTGGACGCAAGCCAACGGCGGGCCTCAGGCCAGCGCGCTGGGCTATGTGCCGCTGCCGCCGGCGCTGGTCGCACAGATCGAGGACTACTGGGCCAAGAACTTCAAGTTCTGATCGACAAGTCCTGTCTCCTGCTGGTCGGTAAACGGGCGCGGGCCGCAGGGTCCGCGCTTTTTTTCGAGCGCAGCCTGCCGTCTTGGCGCCTGCTGTCGCCTGGCTTGGGCTCACCGAACCGAACCTGCTGGCGTGCTTTGCGCGGGCGCCAAGACAGCGCCACCCGCGTGCCCGGGCAACTACCGTTCTGCGGAGAGTGGCCGCCGCAGCAGCACGCGTGGCACCTATCGGCGCACTTGCCGGCTGCTGGCGCTTTGTCCCGAACGCTCTAAAAACCTATCAAGATCATGCAGATAGTAAACTCTGACCGGCCATGCGGGTCCTCCGCGCCGGGTCAGGCCCGCCTAAGTCACACGTCCGTAACAAAAACATCATTTCATAGGGGGCTGGGCTCGCCATTCCCATCGCCCGGTCATCGAGGAAATACGCCATGAACCTGACGTCCGCACGACTCACCCTGATTTCACTGTCCGTCGCCCTGGCCTTGGTGGCCTGCAAGCCCGCTGGCGACGGCGTCGCATCCTCCGCGGCCGTTCCGGGCACGGACGGTGTTGCCGCCGCCGGGGAGCGCAAGACCGCGGAAATCACTGGAGCCGGCGCCTCCTTCATATTCCCCCTGGTCTCCAAG
>JAJAZJ010000183.1 GCA_026785795.1 Pseudoxanthomonas sp. | reverse complement strand
GTTTTGCGCCGTCCGGTTGCGACGGCTTCTATGCGCTGGTACCGGTGCCCAACCTGACGGCCGGCATTGACTGGGCTGTGGAAGCTCCGCGGCTGCGCGACCGGGTGGTTGCTGCCCTGGACGCCACCATCCTGCCTGGCTTGAACGAATCGATCCGCGCCGACTTCTTCATGACCCCGGAGGACTTCGAAACCCGCTACCTGTCGCCCGCCGGGGCCGGATTTTCCATTGCGCCCCATTTCAGGCAGTCGGCGTGGTTCCGATTCCACAACCGCGGTGAAGGCCCCCGCAATCTTTATCTGGTCGGCGCCGGCAGTCATCCCGGTGCTGGCCTGCCCGGCGTGCTCTCTTCTGCAAAAATCGTCGAGCAGCTGTTGCCGGCGGGTACCGAAGCACGGGCCAGGCAAACGCTCGACACGGTCCCTGCGTGAGCGCGACCGGGCTGGATCGGGAGACCGGACAGCGCACGGTGGATGCCTCGCGCTTGGTGCTGCGTAAATACGGAAGAACCTTTCACTTCGCCAGCCAGCTGCTCGGCCCCCGGCATGCCGAGAATGCAGCGGTGCTGTACGGCTTCTGCCGCCACGTTGACAACCTGGCTGACGAAGCGGGCGAACCCCAGGCAGCGATGGCGGCACTTGAAGCGGTACGCCAATCCCTGATCAGCGGCCGCGCCGAAGATCCCTGGACCGCGGCCATGCTGTCCCTCAAAGCCGCTACGGACATGCCGCTGGCGCCGGCGCTGGCCCTGCTGGATGGCGTGCAGAGCGATCTCTCACCGGTGCAGCTGGCGGACGAAGCGTCGCTGATTCGCTACGCATACCAGGTCGCCGGAACCGTAGGCGTGATGATGTGCGCGGTGCTTGATGTGCGCGATCCGCGCGCGACGCCGTTTGCGATCGACCTTGGCATCGCCATGCAGCTGACCAATATCGCCAGGGACGTTGGCGAGGATGCACGCATGGGGCGCCGCTATTTGCCCGCCAGCTGGATTGGCGACGTGCCTGCCGCGGATATTGCGGCGCCTGACCTGGCGCTGCAGCAGAAACTCAGGGGCGCGACGCAGCGTCTGCTTGCCCTGGCCGACCGTTACTACGCCAGCGGAGAAGCCGGGCTGGCTTTTCTTCCGCTACGCGCGCGGCTGGCCATCCTGTCGGCCGCGCGGATGTATCGCGCCGTTGGTCGAGAAATCTCCGCCGCCGATTACCGGAGCTGGGACAGGCGCGCCGTGGTGGGGTCGGTTGGCAAGGCCGGCTACACCGCGCAAGCGCTACTGGTTTTCGTTTTTTCCCCGCGGCTGCATCGTCGCAACGCCGTACATGAGGCCACCCTGCAGGACGCCTTGGCCCCATTGGCGGCCAGCGATGGATGACCGGGTTGATCTGGTCGTCATCGGCGGCGGCCTGGCGGGTTTGTCGCTGGCGGCGGGACTCGCGCGCGGCGGCTACGAAGGTCGCGTCGTCATCCTCGAGCCTCGCCAGGAGTACGTTGATGATCGCAGCTGGGCGTTCTGGACGCACACGGGGCATGCGCTGCCAGTAGCCGCGGCCCGGCGCTGGAGCTGCTGGCAATTCTCCCGACAGGGCGATGCGCCAGTGTCGTGCCGCGCCGAGGGCTGGAGCTACGCCTATGTGCGCTCACTGGATTTCTATCGCGCCGCGTTGAGGCTTATTGCCTCACGCCCGAATTTCAAGCTGGTCCTGGGCGCGCGGGCCGGCGAAGTGGACAGGAACGGCGACCGCATCTCGGTTGCCACCGACGCAGGCGTGTTTTCAGCGCGATTCGTCGTTGATACCCGACCGGCGACGATGGACCGGTTTTCGCGTTCATTTATGTTCCAGTCCTTTGCGGGACGCGAATTGGCGTTCGACCAACCCCGCTTCGACGACAGTCGGGTTGAGCTGATGACCGACATGCGGTCGGATGCACTTGGTTTCGTGTTTTCCTACGTGCTGCCGCTTTCGCCGACCCATGCGCTGGTGGAGTCCACGCGGTTTTCGACGCATGCCGTGGGCCAGACGCAGCTTTGCGCCGACCTTGACCAGCTGCTTGCTGCGCGCGGCTGGTCGCAGGCCGAGGTGCTGCGCGCCGAGGGGGCGGTGCTTCCAATGGGTCTGCCCGCAGCACACGTGTCCGAGCCGACACCCGGCGTTGTCCACGCCGGCCAGGGCGCGGGCGCACTGCGGGCGGCATCGGGGTTCGGTTTCCTGCGCATCCAGGCGTGGGCAGATCGCTGCACGCGTGCGCTGCTGCAGGGCAATGCACCGGTCGGTCACCCGCCAGAGCCAAAGCTGCGAGGCTGGATGGATCAGGTGTTCCTGCGCGCTTTAGCCCAGCATCCGGAACGGTCGGCAGAGTTTTTTCTTCGGCTCGCCGAATCGGTACCGGGGGAGGCGTTCGTTCGTTTCATGTCCGACCAAGGTGGCTGGCGGGACTACGCGCGCATCGTCACCGCGCTGCCGCCGGGTCCGTTCCTGCAGGCGCTTCGCGGGCCCTTGCCTGGGCCGAGGCCATTGGCATGACCGAGCGCATCAAAGCCACACCGGAAACCTGGCTGTTCCTCGGGTTGGGCGGCGTTGCCCTGCTGCTTGCCCATCAGCAGTTGTTGCCTGTTTCAAGCCAGGCGCTGGTCATTGTCCTGGCGATTGCCGTGGTGCTGACCGGGCTCCCGCACGGCGCGCTGGATCCCTGGGTGGGGCGGCGCGCTGGCCTGTGGCGTACCCGGGCCGGTTTCGTCGGCTTCAACCTGATCTACATCGCGGTTGCGTTGGCCGTGGTGGCCGTCTGGCAGCTGGCGCCGGGCGCCAGCCTGGCCCTGTTCCTGGCAATTTCCGCGTGGCATTTTGGCGGTGATTGGAGGAAGGACCTGACGCTGTGGGGTCGGGCAGCGGCTGGCTCGGCCCTGCTGGCGCTGCCTGCACTGGCAGCGCCTGCGGAAGTGAGCAGGCTGTTTACGCTGCTCGCCGGGGAGCAGGGTGGCGTACTTGCGGGGTGGCTGGGCGCGGCTGCACCGTGGCTTGCGGCCGCCGCTGCCGCGGCGGCCCTGCTGGCACTGCGGCGATCACCCGTCGCGGTCGTTGAGCTCGGCGCGATCGCTGCTTTCGCCCTGCTGCTGCCGCCGCTGGTCTTTTTCCTGGTGTATTTTTGCGCGCTGCACAGCCCCAGGCACCTGCGTATCGCCGCACAGTCGGTCGATTCGGGACAGCGCCGCCAGATGGCGGGCGTTGCCTTGATTTACACGGGGTTGACCGTGGTCGCAGCCGTCGTCGTCTGGGTTTGGCTTGCCGGGAACGCTGCGCCGGCGGCGGCCCTTGAGGACAACCTGATCAGGATCGTGTTCATTGGCCTGGCGGCCCTGACCCTGCCGCATATGATCGTGATCATGCTGTCCGAGCGAAGAGGCACAATGCTGCCATGAGCCAGATATCCAAGCGCAAGCAAGGCCATATCGAGGCCGTGCTGTCCGGCCAGGTCAACGCAAAATCGGTGGATGCCGGTTTCGACCGGGTGCGTTTCGAACACTGCGCGCTGCCCGAACTGGACCTGCAGGACATCGACCTGTCGGTCGAGTTCCTCGGCAAGACGCTGCAAAGGCCCTTCCTCATCAGCTCCATGACCGGCGGCCATCCCGACGCCGCCGGCATCAACGCAGTGCTGGCCGAAGCGGCGCAGACCCTGGGCATCGCGCTTGGCGTGGGTTCGCAGCGGGTAGCGCTGTCGGGCGGCGGCTTCCAGGGCACCGATCGCAGTTTGCGCCGCATAGCGCCAAACGTTGCGCTGTATGGCAACGTCGGCGCAGCGCAGCTGCGCGAATACGGCCCCGACCAGATGCAGCGTGCGGTGGACATGATCGGTGCCGACGCGCTCATCATCCACCTAAATCCGTTGCAGGAAGCGCTGCAGGCGAACGGAGACACCCGCTGGAGCGGCCTGCTCTCGCGCCTGGAACAGGTGTGCGTGCAATTGCCCGTGCCGGTGATCATAAAAGAGGTCGGCTTCGGCATTTCCGCCACCGTGGCGATGCGGCTGGTGGGCTGCGGCGTATCCGCCGTTGACGTGGCGGGCGCGGGCGGCACCAGCTGGAGCGCCGTAGAGGGCTGGCTGTCCGAAGATTCCCAGCGGGCCGAAATGGCGGAGATGTACCGCGATTGGGGCATTCCCACTGCAACGGCGCTGCGCCAGATCAGGGCGGTGCTGCCAGAGCTGCCGTTGATTGGTTCGGGCGGCATCCGCCACGGCCTGGACGCCGCAAAGGCCATACGGCTGGGCGCCCAGTTGGTCGGCCAGGCGGGTCCACTGCTCAGGGCCGCCATCGACGGCATCGAGCCGCTGATGGCCCACTTCGCGGCGCTGGAGCAAGGGCTGCGGCTGGCCTGCTTTGCCACCGGCTCAGGGGACCTGGCGACGCTGGGTAAAGCCAAGCTGCTTGATGAAGGCTGAGGAATCGCGATGAACCCTTCCACCACCCCGGGCGCAGAAATTCACGGATCCGGCACAGCCGGCGACGCATCAAAGGCCGCGCCACGGTACCCAGAGCGGTGGCTGCCCGAAGACGCATTGCAGCGGGCAATCGTGCACAACGAGATACATGCCCGACCAAACCTGGCCATTGGCCTGCCTGCCCTGGTCGTCTATATCGCGATGCTCAACGAAGACGTAACCCGCGAACAGGAGTGCCGGCATTTGCGCCTGCTGCCGGACCTCGGTGAGCTTGAAGTCGAGCGCCTGGCTGGCAATTTCCTGCACTTGCACCTGCAGGATTACTCCATCACGTGGGAGCGCCACACCGAGTTCACCCGCTATTCGATCGTCCAGCCGCTAACCGACGGCGTCTTCCTTGCAGACAGTGATCCGAACCTGATGTCGGCTTTGCGGCTGACGCCGGAATGGCTGCGCAGCTTGCCAGGGCAAACCATTGCGGCGATCAAGCTTGCCTTCCTGCACGGTGATTTGAGCAAGCCCGCGCAGTGTCTTGAGCAGGCGCGCGGCTGGTTTGGCGAGCACCCGGTCGTGGCCTCCCTGTTGGGTACCGGCGGACACTCCCTGGTGGTGAGCGACCTGATGCTGCGCCCAGGCGGTTTCGAGCACATGTTGGTCATCGCTCCTACGGGAACCGATGCCGAGCGCGCTGGGCGCGTCGCCCAGCGTGTTCTGGAGCTTGAAACCTATCGGATTCTTTCGCTGCGAGGGCTTGCGGCGGCCAAGCACCTATGGCCGACGCTAAGCGACGCGGATCGGACGCTGGGGGATGTCATGGCGCGGTTGGAAAACAAACTGACCTCAGACCAGGATTTGCTGGATACGCTGGTTTCGATGGCCGCACGGGTAGAGCGTGCGACGACCGAGCACGTGTATCAGTTTTCCGCCACCCGCGCTTACCACGCGCTGGCCCTGCAGCGTATTGCCGAGTTACGCGAGCAGGCGGTTCCCGGGACGCAAACACTGGGAAATTTCATGCAGCGTCGTCTCGCCCCCGCAATTGCGACTGTTGTTGCAACCGAAC
>JAJAZJ010000182.1 GCA_026785795.1 Pseudoxanthomonas sp. | reverse complement strand
TTCACCGCCTGTGCCTGCGGCCACTGGCCGCGGGGACCAAACACCTGCTCATAGGCCCGGCCGATCACGAAGTCGTAGGGTCCAGACAGCCCGATCACGCCCGCCAGATCGCGGGGCTGCATCCGGTGTGCGTTCAGGTAGCGGGCGTCGGTGCCAATCAGGGCGGCAATCTGGGCGCCTGCCGAGTGGCCGGCCACAAACAGGCGGGCAGGATCCCCGCCGTAGTCCGCGGCATGGCGATGGACCCACGCCACCGCTGCGGCGCCGTCTTCGACAAAGCCGGGAAACGTGGTGCGCGGATAGGTCCGGTAGTCGGCCACCACTGCCACCACCCCCAGCTGCGCGAGGCGCTGGCCTACGAACCGGTACTGGTCGCGGCTGCCTGTCTTCCAGCTTCCTCCGTAGAAGAACACCACCACCGGGGCAGGTTTTGCAGCGGCGTTGGGCGGCAGGTACACGTCCAGCGACAGCCCCTTGGCCGGGTCGAAGGCGACGCTGGCATTGGCGGCGGGCGCGTCGCGGTTGGCGTAGCCCAGGGCCAGGCTTTGGCAGCCGGCGGCCAGCAGGGCAGCCGAGGCGGCCGAGGCGGCCAGCAGGCCCCTCAGCAGGACAGCATGCTTCATGTATTGAACCTTCGCGGGTGGGGAATCGGTAACGGCCGCAGTGCCAGCCACTACGATGTACCGATGAATACGAGCCATCACCCCAATGTGGATGCACTGCTGAGTCATGGCTGCCATCGCATCGACAGCGCCGAGGCGCGCCTGCTTCTGGCACACGTGCTGGAAAAGTCAGGGGCATGGTTGCTGGCCCACGGTGAAGAAACCGTGCAGCAGGCGCCAGCCGCCCGTTTCCGGGCGCTGCTCGAGGCGCGCGCAGCCGGCATGCCGGTCGCCTACCTGACCGGCCGCCGCGGTTTCTGGACCCTTGACCTTGCGGTCACCACGGACCCGCTGATCCCGCGCCCTGAAACCGAGCGGCTGGTCGAGCTGGCCCTGGCGCGCCTGCCGCCAGGTGCAAGGGCACGGATTGCCGACCTGGGCACAGGCAGCGGAGCGGTCGCGCTGGCCATTGCCCGCGAGCGCCCGCAGGCCACGGTGGTGGCCACTGATGCAAGCCAGGCTGCGCTCGGCGTGGCCATGCGTAATGCAGTCGACAACGCAGTCCCCAACGTCGAGTTCCGGCACGGCGACTGGCTGGCCCCGCTGATCGGTGAACGCTTCGACCTGATCGCCAGCAATCCGCCCTACATCGCTGAAGGCGATCCGCACTTGCAGCAAGGGGATCTGCGTTTCGAGCCGGCGATAGCCTTGTCGTCAGGCGGCGACGGGCTGGATGACGTACGCGAAATAGTGGTGCATGCAGGCGGACATCTGGTTGCTGGTGGCTGGCTCTTGCTGGAGCATGGGTGTGAGCAGGGGGCGGCAATCCGCGTGTTGCTGGCTGAAGCGGGCTTCACGGAAATTGCGACCGAGCGCGATCTGGAACTGCGTGATCGAGTGACGTTGGGACGCAGCCCTTAGTGGTGTGTCGTCACCCCGGCTTTCGCCGGGATGACGGAACGTAGCGTCGGTATCGCACCAGAGTGGACCAGCCCCCGCGCTAAACTCCACCTTCAGAACCCAAGGCCGCACCCATGCGCCAGCTCTATCCTGAGATCCAGCCCTACGACCACGGTACGCTGCAGGTCGACGACCGCCACACGCTGTATTACGAACAGTGCGGCAATCCCAACGGAAAACCGGCGGTCATCCTGCACGGCGGGCCGGGGGGAGGATGCAATGCCAACATGCGTCGCTTCCACGATCCTGGGAAGTACCGCATCGTGTTGTTCGACCAGCGCGGCGCGGGCCGCTCCACGCCGCATGCGGATCTGGTGGACAACAGCACCTGGCACCTGGTCGCGGACATCGAGCAACTGCGGCAAAAACTCGGCATCGACGCGTGGCAGGTCTTCGGCGGAAGCTGGGGCTCCACCCTCGCCCTTGCCTACGCACAGTGTCATCCGGGGCGCGTCACCGAACTGGTGCTGCGCGGCATCTTCATGCTGCGGCGCTGGGAGCTGGAGTGGTTCTACCAGCAAGGCTGCTCACGCCTGTTCCCCGACGCATGGGAGCAGTTCCTGCAGCCAATCCCGGTGGTTGAGCGCCACGACCTGATCTCTGCCTACCACCGCCGCCTGACCCATGTAGATCAATCCACGCGCCTGGAGGCGGCGCGCGCATGGAGCATATGGGAGGGCGCCACCAGTTTCCTGCGCATCGACCCGGAGACCGTGGGTGGGCACGGCAACGCTGAATTTGCGCTGGCGTTCGCGCGTATCGAGAACCATTACTTCGTCAACGGCGGCTTCCTCGAGGTCGAAGACCAGCTGCTGCGCGATGCATACCGGATAGCCGACATCCCGGGCGTGATCGTGCATGGACGCTACGACGTAGTCTGCCCGCTGGCGAACGCCTGGGACCTGCACAAGGCCTGGCCGAAGGCGGAGCTGGTGATTTCGCCGGTGTCCGGGCACTCCGGGTTCGAGCAGGACAACGCGGATGCGCTCGTGACCGCCACCGACCGGTTCGCCCCGTAGCAGCGCCCCGTGGGCGCGAGCTTTTGCCTGTGATCCGCCATAGAAGCCTTAAGAGCTCGCGCCCATGGAGCGCTAGTACGCGGGCTTGGGTTCGCGTGGGATCAGCGCTTCGACGAAGGTCTCGTCCGACCACACCTCGAACTTCTCCAGGGTGTTGGGCCCAAAGGTGTTGCTGATCGCCACATCGGCCGCATCGCGTCCCCGGGCAATCAGCACCCGGCCAATGCGCGGGAAGTTGTGGCGTGCATCGAAGGTGTACCACTGGCCATCCAGGTACGCCTCGAACCAGGCCGAGAAATCCATCGGCGTACCGCTGGGAGCCACGCCGAATTCGCCGATGTAGCCGGTGCAGTAGCGCGCCGGGATGTTCATGCACCGGCACAGCGCCACCGCCGAGTGGGCGAAGTCGCGGCACACCCCGCGGCCCTGCTCGAGCGCAAGCGCAGCGCCCTTGGTCGCATCGGCGAACTCGTATCCGAACTGGATCCGCGCATGCACGTAGTCGCAGATGGCCTGCACTCGCGCCCACCCGCTTGGGGTCGTGCCGAACAGATCCCATGCCTGTTCCGCCAGCTTGTCGGTTTCGCAATAGCGGCTGCCCAACAGGTAGACCAGGGTCTCGTCGGGCAGCTGGTATACCGGCACCTGCGCCGCGTCGGGCACGACCAGATCGGTCCAGCCGCTGTCGCGCACCACGCAATCGCTGTGGATAGAGAACAAACCGGCCGGCGCCACCAGCCGCGTGCACAGGTTGCCGAAGCCGTCGTGGTACTGCTGCATGGGAACCGCAGGGGACACCTGCAGCTCCCTGGCGATGGCGATGTCGGCGCGCCGTGAGTCGTGCACGTTCAAGGTCAGCAGCATCGGGGTCGGTTCCGGGAACCGGTACGCAATCTCAAAGCCAAGGCGGATCAGCACGCGGTGCTCCGGGTGTGGTGCCGCCTGCTGGCTGCAGGTCCCTGCGGTCCGATCCGGTCGGGTGCAGTGCAGGCGGGCGGGGGTTAGTCCGTTGTAGCAGAAGAACCCTCGCCGTGGGTCAAACCAGCCAGGGCGCGCGGCAGGATCCGGGCCAGTCGCGCCGCCCACGCTTGCTGCCCCTGCGCATCGGCAATCAGGTCCTGGCGGATTTCCAGCTCCACATGCAGCAGTCCACGCAGCTCGCCGTGCACGGGCACCGCATAGTCGCTGCCATCCGTGATCGCATACGGCTGGTTGTCGCCCACCACCAGGTCGGGTTCGTCGCGCAGTGCGGCCAGCAGCGCGTGAGCCAACCTTGGGTCACGGTGGTAAAGCACACCGGCGTGCCATGGCCGGTCAACGCCGTCGAACCGGGGGGTGAAGCTGTGCAGGGCGATCAGCACCGGGGCCTGGCCACGTGCAGTCCGCAGGTCGAGTTCCTGGGTGATGCGCGCGTGGTAGGGCATGAAGATTTCAAACGCACGCGCAGTGCGCTCGGCCTCGCCCAGCTGCAGGTTGCCCGGGACCACGGTGCCATCGCTGGCCTCCACGATGGAGCTTTCGCTGTGCAGCGGGCGATTGCAGTCGATCACCAGCCGGGAGTAGGCC
>JAJAZJ010000181.1 GCA_026785795.1 Pseudoxanthomonas sp. | reverse complement strand
GCTGTACCAGCGCCAGCGCGAGCTGCTGGTCGGCCGGGCCAGCGACGAGTTCCTGCAGGCGCAGGACGCCATGGGCATGACCCCGGACCTGATCCCTCGCTTCGATCAACTCAACGAAGTGCTGCAGGCGACCACCGGCTGGCGCTTGATCGGGGTCGAGGGGCTGCTGCCCGAGCTGGACTTCTTCGACCACCTGGCCAACCGGCGGTTTCCGGTGACCTGGTGGATCCGTCGCCCGGAGCAGATCGACTACATCGCCGAACCGGACCTGTTCCACGACCTGTTCGGCCACGTGCCGCTGCTGATGAATCCGGTGTTCGCCGACTACATGCAGGCCTATGGCCTGGGCGGGGTAAAGGCGCATGCCATCGGCCCGGAAGCGCTGGTCAACCTCACCCGCCTGTACTGGTACACGGTGGAATTCGGGCTGATCAAC
This sequence comes from Pseudoxanthomonas sp., assembly GCA_026785795.1. Taxonomy (GTDB): domain Bacteria; phylum Pseudomonadota; class Gammaproteobacteria; order Xanthomonadales; family Xanthomonadaceae; genus Pseudoxanthomonas_A. Next base: position 2,219 of record JAJAZJ010000181.1, on the reverse strand, counting down.
ACCCCGGCCGGCCTGCGCATCTACGGCGCGGGCATCGTGTCTTCGAAAGGAGAGTCGCTGTATTCGCTGGAAGCCACTGCGCCCAACCGCATCGGTTTCGACCTGGAGCGGATCATGCGCACCCGCTACCGCATCGACACCTTTCAGAAGACCTATTTCGTCATCGACAGCTACGAGCAGCTGATGGCCGCCACCCTGCCGGACTTCACCCCAATCTATGCGCGCCTGGCCCATGGCGACGCCTCCCCCGCGGGAACGGTGCGCGACACCGATCAGGTCTATTACCGCGGCACCGGCGAGGGCTGGGCGACCGACGCCGACGCCTAGCGCTGTCTCGTTATGCCCATGCAGGCGGGCCGCATGGTGGCACGCTGCCTTCGCAATCACGGCCGCATATCCACGCATAGGCGATCATCAGCTTCATGACTTCACCCTTGCCCATCTTGGCGCTGCTGGGCCTGCTTTCCTGCTGCGTCGGCGCACACGCGCAGTCCAGTGACGAGGGCGCAGTGACCCTTGACCGCATCCAGGTCAACGCCACCCGCCTGGCCGGCGTCAGCGACTTCGATACCCCCGCGTCGGTCACCACGGTATCGCTGCGCGATGACGACAACCGCAGCGGGGCGAATGTTGCCGATGCGCTGGGCGGAGTTCCCGGCCTGCTGGCGCGTGACCGGCAGAACTACGCGCAGGACACGCAGCTGTCGCTGCGCGGCTTTGGCGCCCGCTCCACCTTTGGCGTGCGCGGCGTGCGCCTGTTCGCCGACGGCATTCCGGCCACCATGCCGGATGGGCAGGGCCAGCTCTCCCACTTCAGCCCGCTGGGCGGTGGACGCATCGAGGTGATGCGCGGACCGTTCTCGGCGCTGTACGGCAACTCTTCCGGCGGCGTGGTGCAGCTGTGGAGCAACCAGGGTGCCGCCGGTGATCCGTGGCGGGTCCGCGCCAGCGCCGGCTCTGATGACACTCATACCCTGGGCGCGCAGCTGCAGGGCGGCAATGCAACGCTGGGCTACAACCTGGCCGCATCGCGCTTCGATACGCAGGGCTTCCGCGACCACAGCCAGGCGCGCCGTGATTCGCTCAACCTGCGCCTGGACTTCACGCCCACGCCCGCGCAGCAGTTCACCCTGGTAATCAATCATCTGGACTTGCCGCAGGCCCTGGATCCACTGGGCCTGACCCGCGCGCAGGTCCGCGACAATCCGCGCCAGGCTACGCCGCAGGCCACCCAGTTCAATACGCGCAAGACCGTCGCCCAGGACCAAGCCGGGCTGACCTGGGAAGTGAACCCCGCGACGGGGCAGACCTGGCGGCTGATGGCCTACGGCGGTCAGCGCAGCGTCGAGCAGTACCTGGCCATCCCGGTCTTCGCACAGGCCAATCCCCTGAGTGCGGGCGGCGTGATCGACCTGGACAGTGAATACGTCGGCGGCGACCTGCGCTGGAGCTGGCGCGGCGAGCTGGCTTCGCGGTCGCTTGAGGTCACCGTAGGCCTCAATGCCGACCGGCAGGACCAGGCGAGGCGAGGCTACGAGAATTTTGTCGGCCCTGCGCTCGGGGTGCGCGGCGCGCTGCGCCGTGACGAGAACAACCAGGTGCGCAGCCGCGACCAGTTCGCCCAAGCGTGGTGGGAGTTCGCGCCACGCTGGTCACTGCTGGCCGGTCTGCGCCACAGCGAACTGGATTTCACCGCGCGCGACCGCTTCATTACTGCCCGTAATCCGGACGACAGCGGCGCGGTTCGCTATGCGGACACCACGCCAGTGGCTGGGCTGGTGTTCCATGCCACCGAGGACCTGCGCCTGTACGCCTCGCTTGGGCGTGGATTCGAAACGCCCACCTTCAACGAACTTGGCTACCGCGCCGACGGCGGTGCAGGACTCGCATTTGACCTGCGCCCCGCGGTCAGCCGCAACGTCGAGCTGGGAATGAAGTGGCGCAGCGTAGGCGACGCGCAGCTGCAGGCTGCCGTGTTTCGCGCCGCGACCGACGATGAGCTGGCGGTCGCGCGCAATGTCGGCGGACGCAGCAGTTTCCAGAACGTGGGAAGTGCACGGCGGCAGGGATTCGAGGCCTCGTTCGATACCGCGCTGGCTACAGACTGGAACCTGCAGCTCGCCTACACCTTCCTGGATACAACTTTCCAGAGTGGGTTTCTGGTCTGCACCGGCGCGGGCTGCAGCGTACCGACCAGGCCGGTGGCGGCAGGATCACGC
>JAJAZJ010000180.1 GCA_026785795.1 Pseudoxanthomonas sp. | reverse complement strand
GTTCTATTGGTTTGTCCTCACCAATATGGCGGGCCAGCACGCCCTCCACCTGGCGCATCTGGTCCACGGTGTAGTCAAAACCGGCCCCCTCCGGGCCATCCACGGAAACGGAGAAGCGTCCGCGGTCCTCGCTGGGCGACAGCTCGCTGGGCACGCGCCAGTACAACAGCACCGCCAGCACGATGCACACCCCCATCGTGGCGAGCATCATCCAAAAGATGCGCCGCGTGGGCCGGTTCACCAGCCGCGACACCTGTCGCCCGTAGCCGCTGCTCAAGCGGTTGAGCTGGCGGTTGCGCCAGGCGTTGAAGCCGGTTTCCTTGCCGTGTGGCCGCACCAGCTTGGAGCACATCATCGGGGTCAGGGTCAGCGCGACGAACGCCGACAGCGCCACTGCGGCGGCCAGGGTGACCGACAGTTCGCGGAACAAGCGCCCGGCGTTGCCCTCCATGAAGCCCACCGGCAGGAATACCGCCACCAGTACCGCGGTGGTGGCGATCACCGCAAAGGCCACCTGCGCGGTACCGCGACGCGCTGCAACCAGCGGCGGTTCGCCCAGATCAACGCGCCGCTGCACGTTCTCCAGCACCAAGATGGCATCGTCGACCACCAGGCCGATACTCAGCACCAGGGCCATCAAGGTCAGCAGGTTGACGGTGAAGCCGAACGCATACAGCGCAATGAACGATGCCATCAGGCACACGGGCACCGTAACTGCGGGTATCAGGGCCGCGCGCGCGCTGCCCAGGAACAGCCAGATCACCAGCACCACCAGCAGCATGGCCTCGACCAGGGTCTGGTACACACGCTTGATGGAGGCGTCGATGAAGACGGTGGCGTCGTAGGCCACGAAGATCTCGGTGCCTGCGGGCAGGGTCTTCTGGATCTGCTCGGCCTCCTCGCGCGCCGCTCGCACCACGTCCAGGGCATTGGCGGTGGATGTGCGCACGATGCCCAGGCCGACGTTCGGCACGAAGTTGCTGCGCAGGTAGGAGCGGCGCTCCTCCGGACCCATCTCGGCCCGGGCCACGTCGCCCAGCCTGACCACGTAGCCATCCTCGCCCTTGCGCAGCGGCAACTGCTCGAACTGCTCCGGCTGCTGGTATCCACGGGCCATGCGCAGGGTGAAGTCGCGGGTTCCGGACTCGATGCTGCCGGCCGGCAGCTCCACGTTCTCGCTGCGCAGCGCGGCCTCGATATCGGCTGCGGTGATGCCGCGGGCAGCCATGGCGTCACGATCCAGCCAGATGCGCATGGCGTAACGCTGCGACCCGCCCAGCTGCACGCGGGCCACGCCGTCCAGGGCGGACAGGCGGTCCAGCACGTAGCGGTCCGCGTAGTCGCTGAGCTGCAGCGTGTCCATGGTGGTGGAGCGCATGTTGAGCCAGGCAATCACGTCCCCGTCGGATTCGGCCTTCTCGATCTCGGGCGGATCGGCCTCGATCGGCATGCGGTCGGCGACCCGGCTGACCGCATCGCGCACGTCATTGGCTGCGGCCTCCATGTCGCGCGAGAGGTTGAACTCGATGGTGATGTCGGAGCGGCCGTTGCGGCTCTGCGACTCGATGGTGCTGATGCCCTCGATGCCCGATAGCGCGTCTTCCAGGATCTGGGTGACGCGGGTTTCGACCACGGCCGCGGAGGAGCCGGGATAGCTGACCTGCACCGACACGATGGGCGGGTCGATGTTCGGCAGCTCGCGCACCGTGAGGCGCATGAACGACATCGCCCCCAGCACCACCAGCATGAGGCTGGTCACTACGGCAAACACCGGCCGTTTGATCGAGATGTCGGAGAGCACCATCGGTCAGCCCCGCGCCTTTGCGGGGGGAGCGCCCGCCGCCGGCGGCCCGGCACCCGGCGGAGCATCCACCACCTTCGCGCCCGGTCGCAGCTTGCCGGTGCCGTCGACCACGATACGGTCGCCGCTGGCCAGTCCCTCCAGGATCTCCACCTTGCCGTCATGGCGTCCGCCCACGCGTATGGACACCTGTTCCACGGAGTCGTCCTGCTTCACCCGATAGACGAACGTCTCGCGGCCAACCTGCACGACCGCTATTTCCGGAATCACCAGCGCCTGGCGCTCGGCCTGCAGCGCGCGCACCTCCAGCAGCATGCCGGGGCGCAGCATGCGGTCGGGATTGGGGAAGTCGGCGCGCACATTGACCGCGCGCGACGCGGGATCCAGCCGTGAATCCACGGTTGACACGTTGCCGGTGAATACGCGGCCCGGATAGGCGACGGTGGTCCCGGTCACCTGGTTGCCCGGCTCCACCGAGGCCAACGCTGCTTCCGGAACCTGGAAATCCGCGTAGACGCGGGAGATATCGTCCAGCGTTGCGATCACCGTGGTCGGCGTGATCAGCGCGCCGGGGCTGACCTGGCGCAGGCCAAGCACGCCGGAAAACGGCGCGCGCACATTGCGGTCACCGATATCGGCGCGCGTCTGCTGAACCCGCGCCAGGGCCGCGTCACGAATCGCCTTCTGGCTATCCAGCGAAGCGCGCGCCACCAGCTGGCGCTCGGCCAGGGATACCTGGCGACGATAGAGCTGGTCGGCCTCGGCGTAAGTGGCCTGTGCCGCGACCAGCGCCGCCTGCTGTGAATCGCCGCGCAGGGTCACCAGTGGCGCCCCTTTTGCCACCACATCACCGCTGTCGAAATGCACGTCCTGCACCACCTCGCTGACCTTGGAGGTCAGGGTCACCGATTCGCGCGCGGTCACGTTGCCGATCGCCTGCAGGCTGTTGTTCCAGGCGCTGGGCTGGACGACTTGGGTGGTCACGGGAATGGGGTTGGCCGGGGGTGGCCCCTTCGCCTGCTCGTTGCCGCACGCGGCGAGCAGGGTGACGAGCAGCATGGCCAGCGTGAGGCGCGCGCGGGGTGACATCGACATGGAGGTCCATTGGTTTCTTGCCAGCGCCCGAGTGTAGCCCGAGCTGACTAAAACGGACGTGACCCAGGGTGCCGGAACGGCATGACTAAAGACCCTTGTGCTGGCCAAAGGCATCCAGATCGGGGACGGGTCCGGAATGGATCTTCACGGCCGCAGGTG
>JAJAZJ010000179.1 GCA_026785795.1 Pseudoxanthomonas sp. | reverse complement strand
GGGTCCAGCCAGGCAGATCCTGCAGAAGGTGGGCCTGGGCGAGCGCCTGGGCCATTACCCTCGCCAACTGTCCGGCGGCGAGCAACAGCGCGTGGCGCTGGCGCGTGCGTTCGTCACCCGGCCTTCGCTGCTGTTCGCGGACGAGCCCACCGGCAATCTGGACACCCACACCGGCCAGGCCATCATTGAACTGCTGTTCGCCCTGAATGCAGAGGCCGGCACCACCCTGGTGCTGGTTACCCACGATGAGCATCTGGCGGTGCGCTGCGGGCGCATCCTGCGCCTGGACAGCGGCAGGCTGGTCGACGCGGGCATGCACGCATGAAGCTGCTGCGCATGGCCTGGCGACAATTGCGCCGCGATGCGGCGGCGGGCGACATCCGCATCCTGTTCGCGGCCCTGGTGCTGGCGGTGGTGGCGGTGACCGCGGTGGGCTTCGTCACCGACCGTGCCGAACGTGCGCTGGCCATCGAAGCCAACCGCCTGCTGGGCGGCGACGTGGTGGTGCGCGGCGATGCCCCGATCACCGGCGTGATCCGCGACGCGGCGCAGGCCCCCGGCCTGCTGCGTACCGAAACCCAGACCCTGGACAGCATGATCCGCGCCGGCGACGCGCTGCGCCTGGGCGACCTGCGCGCGCTCGGCGAAGGCTACCCGCTGCGCGGCCAGTTCCGGGTCATCGACCAGGCCAACGGCAGCGAGCGCGATGCTGGATCCATCCCCGCGCCGGGCACGGTGTGGCTGAGCCGCGCCGGCGCCGATACGCTGGATGCAAAAATCGGCGACAGCATCCGCCTGGGCGATGCCGAATTCCGGCTGGCCGCGCTGGTGGTGCAGGAGCCAGACGCCGCGCTGGACTACTTCAACGTCGCGCCGAAGGTGTTCCTCAACCTCGCGGACCTGCCGGCGACCGGGCTGGTGCAGGAAGGCAGCCGCCTGCGCTATCGCCTGGTGGTGGCCGGTGATGCGGCCGCGGTGGAGCGCTTCACCGCGATCGCCAAGCCCGCGCTCAGTCGCGGCCAGCGCCTGGAAACGGTGGAAGACGCGCGTCCGGAAATCCGCTCCGCGCTGGAACGCGCAGGTCGCTTCCTTGGCCTGGCCGCGCTGGTGTCGGTCGTCCTGGCCGCCGTGGCGGTGGCCATGGCCGCACGCCGTCACAGCGAGCGGCATCTGTCCGGCTCGGCGGTGATGCGCTGCCTGGGCGCCAGCCAGCGCACCCTGGTGGGCATCCACGTGGGTGAACTGGTGCTGCTGGGCCTGGCTGCCTGCGGCCTGGGCGTGCTGATCGCGTTCGGCCTGCAGTGGGCGATTGGCAGCTGGCTGGAAGCGGAGATGAAGATATCCATTCCGCCTGCCGGCTGGCTGCCGGCGCTGGAGGGGATGGCGGTGGGCATGGTGGTGCTGCTGGCGTTCGGTGCACCCCCGGTGCTGGCGCTGCGCCGCGTACCTGCGCTGCGGGTGCTGCGCCGCGACCTGGATCCCACCGAACCCAGCGCCTGGCTGGTGGCGCTGACCGGATTCACCGGCTTGGGTGCGCTGCTGTGGTGGAAAGCGGGTTCGGCCACCCTGGGCACGGCCATGCTGCTGGGCATCCTGGCCACGCTGGCCGTACTCGCGCTGCTGGCGTGGCTGATGATCCTGCTGGTGCGGCGCCTGCGCTCGCGCCTGCGGGGCAGCCTGCGCTACGGGCTGGCCAACGTCAGCCGACGCGCCGGCACCAGCGTGGCCCAGGTCTCGGCGCTCGGCCTGGGGCTGATGGCGCTGCTGCTGCTCACCTTCGTGCGCACCGACCTGCTGGACCGCTGGCAGCTGTCGCTGGCCGCCGATGCGCCCAACCGCTTCATCATCAACGTGCAGCGAGACCAGCGTGATGCCGTAGTGGCGTTCATGGCCGAACAGAAGCTGGGGCCGCCCACGCTGTACCCGATGATCCGCGGCCGTCTGCTGTCGCACAACGGCCAGCCCGCCAGCGGCGCAGACTACGAAGCCGATCCGCAGTCGCAGCGCAGGGCAGAGCGCGAGTTCAACCTGTCCACTGCGCAGGTGCTGGACGCCGACAACCGCATCACCGCCGGCCGCTTCTGGGGCACGCAGGCCACGGCCAGTCCCGAACTCTCGGTCGAGGAGAGGTTCGCCGAGGGCCTGGGCTGGAAGCTGGGCGACCGTGTGGCTTTCGATATCGCCGGCCAGCCGTTCGAGGGCCGCATCACCAGCCTGCGCAGCGTGGACTGGGAAAGCTTCCGGCCAAACTTTTTCGTGATCGCCTCGCCGGGGAGCATGGACGACTACCCGGCCAGCTATATCACCGCAGTCAGCGTGCCGCCGCAGGCCACCCGTTTCACCGCGCAGCTGGTGGAGCGCTTCCCCAACCTGTCGGTGGTCGACGTGGATGCGGTGCTCAAGCAGGTCCGCGGCACCGCTGACCAAGTCTCCATCGTGGTCCAGGTGGTGTTCTGGTTTTCACTCGTGGCCGGCGTACTGGTGCTGCTGGCCGCGGTCAGCGCCAGCCAGGACGAGCGCCTGCTGGAAGGTGGGGTGATGCGGGTGCTGGGCGGCAGCCGCAGGCAGCTGCGCCT
>JAJAZJ010000178.1 GCA_026785795.1 Pseudoxanthomonas sp. | reverse complement strand
GCAATATTCTTGGCAGCCAGTGCACGCTGGATGATGTACTGGTTGAAGCCCCAGTAGCTGAAGTGCATCACCCACAGGCCGCCCAGCAGTACGCCAAGGCCGGGCAGCTCCTTGTAGGACGGATTGTCCGGGGACAGGATCATGCGGAAGTGTTCCGGCGCTTCGGTTTGCAGCCGTTCCAGTCCGGCGACCCAACCCGCGCCGTCACCGATCCGGGTCAGGGCGATTGCCATCAACAGCAACCCGCCCAAGATCAACAGGCCCACCTGGATCGCATCGGTCAGGGCCACTGCCTTGAGCCCGCCGTACAGCTGGTAGGCCAGGGCAAACAGCGCCAGGCAAACCAGCGCGACCATCTGGTCAATGCCCGATACGTAGGCGATGGCAAGCGAGCCCAGCCAGAGGATTGAGGTCAGGTTCACGAAAACGTAGAGCGCCAGCCAGAACACCGCCATCACGGTGCGGATGTGGCTGCCGAAACGCTGTTCCAGGAACTGGGGCATCGTGTAGATGCCGTTGCGCAGGAAGATCGGAAGGAAATACTTGGCCACGACCAGCAGGGTGACGGCCGCCATCCATTCGTACGATGCGATGGCCAGGCCGATGGCATACCCCGAGCCGGACATGCCGATGATCTGTTCGGCCGAGATATTGGCGGCAATCAGCGACGCGCCGATAGCCCACCATGGCAGCGACTTGCCGGCCAGGAAGTAATCCTCGGCGGACTTCTTGTGCCCCGCCCGCTCACGGGACACCCACTGGGCAAGGATGAAGATTCCGGCCAGGTAGGACAGGACGATGGCGATATCAAGCGGGGACAGTTTCATCGCAGCCTCTGCAGGGGCAGGCAGTCAACATGCCGTAAGCGGCCAAGGATAGCCGAACCGCACAAGGCCAGCGCGTGCCTGCCTTGGGGTGACAGGACTTTGGAATCCATGGCCGGGGCACGCACAAAATTGATTCGTTAGGCTAATATGAGCACCCGCGCCGGTGTGGCGGAATGGTAGACGCAGCGGACTCAAAATCCGCCGCCCTTAAAAGCGTGTGGGTTCGAGTCCCTCCACCGGCACCAGCTTTGCTTAAAGCCCCGCATTGCGGGGCTTTTTTTGCTAGATTGTGTGCCGAATGAGCAAGCCGCAGGGGAAGCCAACTTGATCCATACGCCGGAAGCACTCGCCGATTGCGGCGCCGATGCACCCTCCTCCGATGCAGGCGATGCCCAGGCGCCAATGGACCTGGCAAGCCGCGGGGAAGTCAGGCTGGAACGGTTCCTGGACGTGGCCACCGAGCTGTTCTGCGAAAAGGGCTACCAGCACACGCGCCTGAGCGAGATCGTGGCCCGCGCCGGGGGCTCGCTGGCGACCCTGTACCGCGCGTTCGGCGACAAGGAAGGTCTGGTCCGCGCCATCATCCAACGGCGCAAGGACCGCATGCGCAGCAGCATCCAGGCCTTGATCTTGGACGACATGGAGCCAGAGCACGCCCTGCGCGCGGTGGCCGAAGAGATTGCAGAGCAAATTTCCACACGCGAGGCCCAGGTGGTATACCGCATCGCACTGGGCGAAGGCTCGTCTTTTCCAGACCTGCGCGACTGGTTCTTTGAACATGCGGTCGCTTCGGTCCGCAGCACCCTGAGCAGATATTTCGAACTCCAGATTGCCGCGGGCCGCATGAAAATGACATGCCCGGCGGCGGCTTCCAATCAGTTCTTCATGATGCTGTCCGGCGACGTGATACTGGGGATTTCAAGCGGCCACGTTCGCGAACCGGATCCCGCCCAGCTCCGGCAGCACGCGCTCGGCGCGGTGGATACCTTCCTGTACGGCACGCTCCCCCGCTAACCGGCTGCACTTGGCCGGCCGTCACCGGGGACAAATGTGGCCTGCCGCATGCTTTCGTCGACAAGCGCGCGGGCAGGATGAGCATGGACCTGAAGAGCGGATACCCCTACTGGGCGGTCAAGAATGGGCTGATGCAAGCGTTCCCGCCGCTGCAGGAAGGCCTGCGCTGCGACGTGGCCGTGGTGGGCGGTGGCATCACCGGGGCCTTGATCGCTGATGAGCTTGCACAGCATGGCCACGAGGTGGCGTTGCTGGAACAGCGCGACATGGGCTGGGGCAGCTCCTCGGCCAGTACCGCCTTGCTGCAGTACGAGATCGACACCCACATGGTGGACCTGGCCAAGCGCTACGGAGAGGACGATGCAGTGCTGGCCTACCGCCAGTGCGCGCAGGCGATCGAGCTGCTGCAGGACAAGGCGCGCGACATCCGCGACGTGGACTTCGCGTGGATGGACAGCCTGTATTACGCCAGCCAGCGCCGCCACGGCAAGACGCTGCGCGAGGAGTTCGCGCTGCGCCTGCGGCATGGTTTCCAGGTAGAGCTGCTGGAGCCGGCCGAACTCAAAGCAGGCTATGGGATTGATGCGCCGGTGGCGATCCTCAGTCACCAGGCCGCGCGCGTCGACCCGTACCGCATGGCCAATCGCCTGCTGGCCCGCCTGCACAAGCGGGGTTGCGCCATCCATGACCGCACTGCGGTTGCAGAAATCAAGGCCACGCCGCGTGGCGTCACCTTGCTGACCGAGGCGGGCCACATGGTGCGTGCCGGCCACGTCATCATGGCTGCAGGCTACGCAAGCCAGCGCTGGCTGAAGCAGAAGGTTGCGCAGAACCGCAGCAGCTACGCCTTCATTACCGATCCCATTGACGCCAAGGCACTGGGGGCTTTGGGCGACACGATGGTCTGGGAATCCGCCCGCCCCTACCTGTACATGCGCAGCACCGGCGACGGGCGCCTGCTGGTGGGCGGCGAAGACGACAGGATAGACGTGCCGGCGAGGCGCGATGCGCGGGTCGACAAGAAGGCGCGCACCCTGCAAAAGAAGGTGTCAAAACTGTTTCCGACGCTTCCGCTGGAGCCCGCTTTCGCATGGGCCGGTACCTTTGCCGAAACCAGGGATGGACTGCCCTACTTCGGCGCGCATTCGCAGCATGGCCCACGCCTGCTTTTTGCCATGGCCTACGGCGGCAACGGCATTACCTACAGCATGCTGGGCGCCGGACTGCTGCGGTCACTGATCGAGAAACGCAAGCACCCGCTGGCCGCGCTGTTCGGGTTCGGACGATTGGACCGTTGAAGCCGGCAACGCCGCGCGCCTATGCGCTGGTACGCACGGGCCAGGAAGGCCACCAGCCGTGGCCGGTCAGCGCATAGCGGTCTGCGGCGCGCTCGAAGGCATTGCGCACGCTGATGCCGCCGCACAGCAGGTACACGGGCAGGAACAGCGGGCCAAGCACCATGTACTGGTAGACATGCGCACGTTCATGGTCGCCCAGGAGGATCTCCGGATCCTGGCAGCGACCGGCGCGATGCGCGTAGGTCGTGCACCGGGAATCCAGCGTGCCGCCGGTGTGCACGATCGAGTTGCCCAGGGTGATGGCGCCACCCGGGCCCCATGGCCAATCGTTGAACACCACCGACAGTTCGCGCCGGCTTATGTGCGGGCGTGCGCCAAACGGCATGCCGACCGCGCCCAGCACCAGCCCGATCACGGTATTGGGCAAGGTCCAGGCCATGCCAAGCACCCGCGTGGCCGCGAGCAGGCCGCGGCCCACGTGCGGTCAGTCCTCTCCCTGCGGCATCAACAGCCACAGGATCAGGTAGACCAGCAGACCGGGGAACCCTGCGGAAAGAATCGACACCAGCACATACACCACGCGCAGGGTGGTAGATCCCCAGCCCATGCGCCGGGCAATGCCACCGATCACCCCGCCAAACATGCGGTCGGTGCGTGAGCGGGTAAGCGGTCTGGACTGTTCCATACGGGCGTCTCCGTCAGGGGCTGGGATTCCAGCGCGAGTGCGCTGTATTCAAAATCGTGTACACAGCCTGCAGTGGCAACAGGGCCTGCCGAGACTCCCGCGCAAGTGGCGGCCGATTCAACGCGAGCGTTTGGCCAGCCATTCGTGGATGGCAGTGGGCACTTCACGCTGCGCGCGACTGGAAACATAGATGCCGATGTGCCCGCCCTTGAAGCTCAATTCGGTGTAGTCCTTGGTGCCCGCCAGCCGCTTCAGCGCGCGTGAAGCATCCGGCGGCACCAGGTGGTC
>JAJAZJ010000177.1 GCA_026785795.1 Pseudoxanthomonas sp. | reverse complement strand
CGAACGCAGGTAGTTGCCCATGCCCGCCAGGAAGCCCTGGTCCAGCAACAGGGCCGACAGCGCGCGGCCTGAAAACGCCGCCTGCTGCAGGCGCTTGGCCACCGCAACAGCGCCCAATGACTCATCCAGCACGTCCGGACCCAGCTTCGAGAGAAATGGATGACGCACCAGGTCCTCGTCGCGCCACATCGCAACATCGGAGGCCGAGTACAGCAGGACGGCGCGCTCCCGGGTTTCAAGCGCGACGCGCAGTGAGCGCGTGGTGGCGGGTCGTTCGCCGGATCCCACTACTTGCCACACGCCGTACAGCTGGTTGTGGCTGTAGAGCGTCCAGCCGTTGTCGAAACGGGTCAGCAGGGCCTTGCCGTGCGGCAGGATGCTGCAGATGGTGGCGCCGGGCAGGGAAGCCTCGAATGGCTTGAGGGCCGGGAACGCGAACCATGCACTCAGCAAGGGCTGACCGACGACCGCCAGTGCAAGCTGGTCCGCGGCGCGGCGGATTTCCGGGCCTTCGGGCATCAGATCGACTGCATGCGCCCGCCATCCACGGCCAGGCTCACCCCGTTGATGTAGGCAGCCGCCGGACTGGCCAAAAAGGCGATGGCCGCGGCAATCTCGCCGGCCTCGGCGAAGCGGCCAACCGGCACCGTAGCCAGCATGGCCGCAGCAACCGCCTCGCGTGATTTGCCGGTGCTGGCCGAGCGGTCATCCAGGATCTGTTCCAGGCGCCCGGTGCGCGTGTAGCCGGGCAGCACGTTGTTCACGGTAATGCCGTCGGCGCCAAGCTCGCGCGACAGGGTCTTGGCCCAGCCGGCCACCGCTGCGCGAATGCTGTTGGAAACCCCCAGGTTGACGATAGGTTCCTTCACCGAAGTGGATATGACGTTGACGATCCGGCCCCAATGGGCGCCCTGCATGCCGGGCAGCACCGCCTGAACCAGTGCCTGGTTGGCGAGCAGGTGCTGATGGAACGCAGCCAGGTAGGCGGCGGCATCGGCGTCAACGGCGCGTCCCCCCGGTGGGCCTCCGGTATTGTTCACCAGGATATGCACCGGGTTGGCGCTGGCCAGGGCCTGTACCTGCGACTTCAACGTGACGTGATCGCTGACGTCGGCTACCACCCAGTCGTGGCGCTGCCCGGCGAAATTGCAGGGCAGGGCGGCTGCGGCAGACGCCAGCGCCTCGCCACGCCTCGCGAGCAGGGTGATATCGGCACCCAGCAGGGCAAGTTCGAGTGCCGCTGCACGACCGATGCCCTCGGTGGCCCCACAGAGCAACGCGTGCTTGCCGGAAAGGTTCAAATCCATCATTGATTGCCGCTGCGACGATGGCTGGATTGTAGTGCCTCGGGTCAGGCAAGTGGCGCGGGGAACAGGGCCTGCGCGGTCACACCGCGTCGCGAGCACCACACCTCATGTCGCAGGCCAATCCGATCAACCGTCCTGGCAGGGAGCCACCAGTCTTCGGACAGTTCAAGCCTGCGCGTCGCTCAGACCCGTGCACCGAGCGATTGCACCATCCGTTCGCGCAGTGCGGCGTCACTATCGGCACGGGGCGGCGAGACTTCGTCGAGGGAAAAACCGCGAGCCAGGGCGTCATCCTCGTCCAGCCCATCGAACGCCACGAACTCGGCGTCGAACAGGGCAGCGCGGGCAGTGTCCTCACTGTCATATGGAAGAGTCTTGCCATCGCTGTCGAAGACTTCGGCAGTGCCGGCCTCCAGCACCCGCAGCCGCGCCCAGATCAGGGTGCGGCCCAGCGAAGCCACGAACCACTCGTAGCCAAGGTCAACGTTCATGCCATCACCACGGACAGCAGCCACAGCAGGGCGGCGAACACCAGGCCGGCAAAGATGGTCAGCAGGGCCACGAGCGCAGGGGTCGCCAGGCCGGTCAGCGCCGGGTCGCGGGGCTGCCGATAGCGGCCGCTCAGCAGCCAGCCCAACGCGGCCGGCTTGAGAAAGGCGCCGGGGCCGAACTCGGCGGAGATGGCCGCATGGCGATCCCGCACGTGGACCAGGGTCAGCGGCCAGAAGATCAGGAACGCGGTGAAACCGGCGATGGCGATGGCAACGCACAGCAGGGCGAGGAACAGGATCATTGGGCATTCCGCCTGGGGTTTTGTGCTGGCGTCATCTCAAAACTCCGCATGGCCGGGCGCGCGCGGGTAGGGGATCGCGTCGCGGATATTGGCCAGGCCGCAGACGTATACCACCAGGCGCTCGAAGCCCAGCCCGAAGCCGGCGTGCGGAACGCTGCCGTAGCGGCGGAAATCGCGGTACCAGCCATAGTGGTCCGGGTCCAGCCCGAACTGGGCCATGCGCGCATCCAGCACGTCCAGGCGCTCTTCGCGCTGGCTGCCGCCGATGATTTCGCCAATGCCCGGGGCCAGAACGTCCATCGCGGCCACGGTTTTTCCGTCGTCGTTCAGGCGCATGTAGAAGGCCTTGATGTGCTCGGGGTAGTTGGTGACCACCACCGGCCGGCCCACGTGCTGTTCGGTCAGCCAGCGTTCGTGCTCGGTCTGCAGGTCCAGGCCCCATTCAACCGGGAAGTCGAACCTCTGTCCGGAACCCTGCAGCAGCTTCACTGCATAGGTGTAGTCGATGCGCTCGAACGGTGCATTGATGAAATCCTCCAGCCTGCTGATCGCGGCCTTGTCGACCCGCTCGACCAGGAAGGCAAGGTCATCGGCGCGCTCGTCCAGCACCGCGCGGAACAGGTATTTGAGGAACTCCTCGGCCACGCGCGCGTCCTCGGCCAGGTCGGCGAAGGCGATTTCCGGCTCGATCATCCAGAACTCGGCCAGGTGGCGCGTGGTGTTGCTGTTCTCGGCGCGGAAGGTGGGGCCGAAGGTATAGACCTTGCTCAGGGCCAGGCAGTAGGCCTCGACGTTGAGCTGGCCGGACACGGTGAGGAAGGTTTCCTTGCCGAAGAAGTCGCGGCTGAAGTCCACTTCGCCGTTACTTTTGCGCGGCAGGTTGGCCAGGTCCAGGGTGGACACGCGGAACATCTGCCCGGCGCCTTCGGCGTCGGAGGCGGTGATGATGGGAGTGCTGATCCAGCAATAGCCGTTCTGGTGGAAGTAACGGTGCACCGCCTGCGACAGGCAGTTGCGGATGCGCGTGACCGCGCCAAACAGGTTGGTGCGCGGGCGCAGGTGGGCCACCTCGCGCAGGAACTCCAGCGAATGCGCCTTGGGCTGGATGGGGTAGGTTTCCGGGTCTTCGACCCAGCCCACCACCTCCACGCTGCTGGCCAGGATCTCGAAGCTCTGGCCCTGGCCCTGTGAAGCCACCAGAATGCCGGTAGCCACCACCGCACAGCCGGCCGTGAGGTGCTTGACCTCGGTTTCGTAGTTATCCACGGTGCTGGGAACCACCACCTGGATCGGCGCGAAGCAGGAGCCGTCGCTGACGTTGACGAAGGACAGCCCGGCCTTGGAGTCGCGCCGGGTGCGCACCCAGCCGCGGACCGTGACTTCGCCGCCTGCCGGGATCTTGCCCGCCAGCGTATGTTCCACGCTTGCCACCGTCATGACTTGATTCCCCGTACAGCGCAACCATTAATGGAAGGCCGAGTTTACCGGAGCGGCGCGGGTAAAGCCGGCCCAACCGGGCTATAATCACCGCCTAAAGGAGACCGCATGTCCATCACCCTCACCCCCGTTGCCCACCAGCGCGTACAGCGATTCGTTGCAGAAACCGGCGCGCTGGGCCTGCGTTTCGGGGTGACCCGTACCGGCTGCTCCGGCTGGGGCCACGTGGCCGACCTGGCCAAGGTGCAGGGCGAGGACGATACCGTGTTCGAGGATCAGGGCGTGCGCATCTACGTCAATGCCGACAGCCTGGCCCTGGTGGACGGTACCGAGATCGACTTCGGGAAGCAGGGGCTGGGCGAAACCTTCCTGTTCCGCAACCCCAACGCCACGGCCGAATGCGGCTGCGGCGAGAGCTTCACCACCCAGGTTGAGCTGGCCTGAGCCCGGCGCTGCGGGTGCGAATGCCGAGTGGATTGGACTAAGCTTCGGACACACTGGTCCTGGAACTTGACGATGCTGCGTTTCCTGTCCGTAATTTTCCTGGCCTTGGCGCCAATGGCGCTGGTCCACGCGCAAGACCCCGGCAGCAGGCTGCAGTCGTTCTTCGACGCGCAGTGGGAGCGCAGCATGCGCCAGTCGCCCGAATCGGCGAGCTATCGCGGCGATGCGCGCTTCAACGACCGCTGGTCGGACATGGGCATCGAGGCCATCGAAGCCCGGCAGAAAGCTGACCGTGATGCGCTGGTTCAACTGCGCGGCATCGATCGCAGCGCGCTGAAGCCGGCAGAACAGCTCAACTACGACGTGTTCCTGTGGCAGCTTGAAGGCTCGGTCGAGCGGCAGAAATACTTCGAGTACCTGCGTCCGATCAGCCAGCGGGGCGGCATCCAGAATCAGGAAGGTATCGCCGAGGTGCTGCCGTTCAAGACCGTCCAGGACTACCGCGACTGGCTGGCCCGGCTGCGCGGCATCCCGGTGCTGGTGGACCAGAACATCGCCCTGCTGCAGGCCGGTGCCACGGCAGGCAATACGCCCCCACGGGTGCTGATGCAGCGGGTGCCGGCGCAGATCAAGGCCCAGCTCGTCGACGACCCGACGGCCAGCCCGTTCTACAGGCCGCTCACCCGCATCCCCGAAACCATCCCGCTGAACGAGCGCAACCGGCTGCAGGCCGAAGCCAGGCAGATCATCAGTGGCCAGGTCGTTCCGGCCTACCGCAAGCTGTCCGCCTACTTTGTGGATGAATACCTGCCCGGCACGCGCGAGACCATCGCTGCGGCCGACATGCCCGACGGCCGCGCCTACTACGACTTCCTGGCCGCCCAGTTCACCACCACCAACCTGAGCGCGGACCAGATCCACGGGATCGGTCTGAAGGAAGTGGCCAGGATCCGCGGGGAGATGGAAAAGGTACGCAAGGAAGTGGGCTTCAACGGCGACCTGGCCCAGTTCTTCCAGTACCTGCGCAGCGACCCGAAGTTCTATTACCAAACCCCGGAGGCGTTGCTCGAGGCCTACCAGGCCATGTCCAAGCGCATCGATCCCGAACTCGTGAAGGTGTTCCGGACCATTCCGCGCCTGCCTTACGGTGTGCGCGCCATTCCCGACAACATCGCCCCGGACACCACCACCGCCTATTACCAGCCGGGCGCGGTGGACGGCAGCCGCGCGGGTTATTACTACGTCAACCTGTACAAGCCCGAAGTGCGCCCGAAGTGGGAAATGATGGCGCTCTCGCTGCACGAGGCGATGCCGGGCCACCACTTCCAGTTCGCCCGCGCCCAGGAGCTACCCGAGGCGCCGCTGTTCCGCCGGGTCGGCTATTTCACCTCCTATGGCGAGGGCTGGGCCCTGTATGCCGAGAGCCTGGGTTACGAGATGGGGCTGTATGACGACCCCTACGACCGCATGGGCCAGCTTGCCTACGACATGTGGCGTGCGGTGCGGCTGGTGGTGGATACCGGCATCCACAGCAAGGGCTGGAGCCGGCAGCAGGCCATCGACTACTTCATGGCCAATGCGCCCAAGACCGAGCAGGACGTGGTCAACGAGATCGACCGCTACATCGGCTGGCCCGGCCAGGCGCTGGCCTACAAGATCGGCCAGCTGCGGATCCTCGAGCTGCGTGCCAGGGCCGAGCGTGAACTCGGGGCCGGCTTCGACCTGCGCGACTTCAATGACGCGGTGCTGGAGACCGGCTCGGTGCCGCTGGAGGCGCTGGAGAAGCACATCGACACCTGGATCAAGGACCGCAAGGCCAAGACCTGAACCAAGCCGCTGCGGGCCGGTTTGCGCCTAAGCCATTGAACTGCCATAATTTCCGGCTTCCCGCGGGCCCGTGCCCGCTGGAACCCTTGCCCCACCGCGTCCGCCACGGACGGTCGGGGGGCTGTCCGGCCGGATGGGCACCACGCAGTCCGGCCATCATCCTCAAGGTATACAACGATGCGCCACTATGAAGTCGTGTTCCTGGTCCACCCTGACCAGAGCGAGCAAGTGCCTGCCATGATCGAGCGCTACAAGTCGCTGGTCGAAAATGGCGGCGGCAAGATCCACCGCCTGGAAGACTGGGGCCGGCGCCAGCTGGCGTACCCGATCCAGAAGCTGGTCAAGGCCCACTACGTGCTGTTCAACATCGAAGTCGAGCAGGCCGTGCTGGCCGAGCTGACCGAAAGCTTCCGCTTTAACGACGCGGTGCTTCGCCACCTGATCATGAAGCGCGATGAAGCCGACACCGAGATGTCGATCATCATGAAAAGCAAGGACGAGAAGCCCGAGAAGCCCGAGCGTGGGGAGCGTCGCCGTCGCGATGAGGACGAAGTGGATGGGAGGCTGGCCGAGGCCGCCGTCGATTCCGATTCCGATACTGCCGCAGCCGCCTAAGGAGCATCGCCATGTCCAAGTTCTTCCGTCGCCGCAAGTTCTGCAAATTCACCGCCGAAGGCGTGAAAGAGATCGACTACAAGGATCTCAACACCCTGCGCCAGTACCTGACCGAAACCGGCAAGATCGTGCCGAGCCGCGTGACCGGCACCAAGGCCCGCTACCAGCGCCAGCTGCAGACCGCAGTCAAGCGTTCGCGCTTCCTGGCCCTGATCCCGTACACCGACAACCACGACGTCTGATCGCACGGCTTAAGCAGGCGGCCCATGCCACCTGTTGCAGTCGAGGGGAAGGTGCGCCCTCCCTGTGCATCAGCCACGAATCCACCACCGAACTGTCATTCGGACAGCCATTGCTGCGGCATGCGTGCCGCTAACGAATACGGAGCAAGACCATGCAACTGATCCTCCTACAGAAAGTAACCAACCTGGGCGTGCTTGGCGACAAGGTTGACGTCAAGCCCGGCTACGGCCGCAACTACCTGGTGCCGCAGGGCAAGGCCGTGCCGGCAACCGCCGCCAACGTGGCCGAGTTCGACGCCAAGCGTGCCGACTACGAAGCCAAGGCCAAGTCGATCTTTGACCAGGCCGAAGCCCGCCGCGCCAAGCTGGAAGGTGCCAGTGTCACCCTCAGCGCCAATGCGTCCACCGAAGGCAAGCTGTTCGGTTCGGTGGGCCCGCGTGACATCGCCGATGCCTTTACAGCCGCTGGTCATGCGGTGGAGAAGAGTGAGGTGATCCTGGGCGAAGGCGCGTTCCGCCACATCGGCGAGTACGACGTGCTGCTGCACCTGCACGCCGACGTGGAAACCACGGTGAAGGTCAGCATCATCGCCGAGGCGTAAGCCAGACTCCAGGCAAGACCCCCGACGGGCGCCGCAAGGCGCCCGTTTTGTTTTCGTCCACGTGTGTCCCGTGCCCCGGAGGGGTAGTACGACGTTCCCCCACATTGTCCTGAACCAGGAGATGTGTGATGAAACAGCGTACGTTATCCATTGCGGCCGCCCGCGTGATCGTGGTCGCAGCCAGCTCTCAGTCCACT
>JAJAZJ010000176.1 GCA_026785795.1 Pseudoxanthomonas sp. | reverse complement strand
GGGCTGGGGCTCTGGATCGGGGTCGTCTGCCGGCGGCAAGGTGCCCGAAAATGAAGGATCGACGGCAGTTGCCGCCAAGCTGGCCGCCGCCTGCGTTGTCGTCGGCGCAGCCGGTGAGGGGAAGGGCGGAAACCGCAGCGGCAGCGAATCCGCTATGGCCGGAACAGGCGGATCGGCTGCTTCATCCAAGGGCAGCGACGGCGTGGCCGAAACAGCGGTCGCCTCCCCGGCCCGGGCAGATAGCGAAGGGACCGTAATCAGCGCCATCTGGTCCTTCTCTGTCGCGCCCTCCACCGGAGCCCGGCTCCACAGCTCAGGACCCGCCCGGGTAGCGGTGTCGCGGCTGACCTTCCACCCCAGCAAGACACACAGCGTCAGGATGGCCATGACGGGCACGATTATCTTCCAGGGGGGGCTGCGCTCGGCCTGCGCATCCCATCCCTGCACCCGGACCAGAACCTGTGCGGGACCCTGCGCCTGTGCCATGGACGACGACGGCGCGCGTTCGCCATCAAGCATGGCGTCGTAGGCGCGCCGGCGCTCCGGGGTGCGCAGCCTGCCCCAGGCTGAGTTGATGCGCGCCGCATAGGTTGACTTCAGATCATTGCCGCGCCGGTCCGGGTGCAGCCAGCTCTGCAGCGCGCGGTAGTGGGCCTTGAGCAGGGCATCATCCGCACCGCGCTGCGCCCCGAGCAGGCGATAGGCGTCGGC
This sequence comes from Pseudoxanthomonas sp., assembly GCA_026785795.1. Classification (GTDB taxonomy): domain Bacteria; phylum Pseudomonadota; class Gammaproteobacteria; order Xanthomonadales; family Xanthomonadaceae; genus Pseudoxanthomonas_A. The sequence goes on along the minus strand of JAJAZJ010000176.1, from coordinate 2,401 downwards.
CCCGGGAAACAGCATGACCTCCTGGACGAAGAAGCACGCCGCTTCCTGCACCGTGGCCGGCGCTTCGCCGCAATTGCGGGCCGCCACCACCACGGCCTCCGGCGAGCCAGCGACTAGGGTCAGCAGCTCGCCCGTGTCTGGCGGCAACGGTTGCTCACGCAGCATGTTACGCATCGATGGAATTCGATGCAGCGCCAAGGCCAGCTCAAGTGCAGCCCCCGGCATGTCCGCCTTACTTCCCGGTCAAGCGGGGGGTGCCCCCGTAGGCGTAATACCCTTCGTAGCTGTAGCCGTAGCCAGCGGCCTTGGTGTCGTACTGGGTGATCAGCGCGCCGATCACGTGCGCGCGCACCGACAGCAGGCGCTTGAGCGCGGCCTGCGCCGTGCTGATCCTGGTCTTGCCCGAGTGGATGACCATCAGGGTCGCGCCTACGGCGTTGGCCAGGATCGGGGCGTCGGCAATGCCCATGATCGGCGGGCCGTCGATGATGATCTGGTCGTAGTTCTCCGCCGCCACGCTCAGCAGCGAGATCAAGCGGGAGCCGGAGAGCAGTTCGGCTGGATTGGGCGGCAGCGGGCCGGCCAGTATGACCTTGAGCCGCACATTGTCGGTGCCGAGCACCACGGCATCCAAGCTGACCGCACCTGCCAGCAGGTTGCTGAGGCCGGCTTCGGCACGAAGGCCCAGGGTTTTGTGCAATGAAGGATTGCGCAGATCGGCCTCGACCAGCAGCACCCGCTTGCCCAGCTGGGCAAAATTGCGCGCCAGCATCAAGGCGCTGGTGGACTTGCCCTCTCCCGGCCCGGGACTGGTCACCAGCAACACCTTGGGCACGCCATCGTGGGTGGAAAACTGCAGCGCGGTGCGCACCGAACGGTAGGCTTCGGAAAAGGCCGAGCGCGGATCATGCAGCGCATCGGTCGGTTGCTGCTTCTTCAGCTTCGGGATGATGCCCAGCACCGCCAGCTTCAGGCGCTGCTCGATGTCTTCTGGGGTCTTTAGGGTGTCGTCCAGGAACTCGAGCAGGAACGCCAGCAGCACGCCGAGCAGCAGGCCCAGGGCCAAGCCGATGGCCAGGTTGCGCGAAATACTGGGCGCGAACCGCCCTTCCGGCACTTCGGCCCGGTCAATGATGGAGATGTTGTTGGTGCGCACGTCGCCGGTTACCCCGACTTCCTTGTAGCGCTGAAGCAGGCTGTCGTATAGCTGGCGGTTGGTGTCGACCTCGCGCTTGATGATGTTGTAGTCGATGCTGCGGCTGTCCACGTCCAGGACCTGGGTGCGCAGTGCGCTCAACTGGCCCAGCAACAGGCGCTCCTGCGACGCGGCGGCGTCGTATTCTGCCTTGACCGAAGCGCGGATGTTGCGCAGCTCGCTGGTGATCTGCTTATTCAGGTCATCCAGCTGGCCCTTGAGCTGCAGCATCTCGGGGTAATCGGCTTTGAATACCTGCAGCTTCTGCTGGTAGGTGCCCTGCAGCTCTGCGCGCTGCTGCTGCAGTGTGCGGATGATGGAATTGCTGAGCATGTCGGCGGGCAGGGCGGCGCCGCTGGCGGCCTGGGCCTGGCTCCAGCGGGCCTGGGCGCGGATGCGCTGCTCCTGCGCGGTGGCCAGGGCCGAGTTTAGGTCCCCCAGATTCTGCCCGGCCAGCGACTCCCCTTCCGCGGAGGACACCAGGTTCTCCTTCTGCGCGAAGGCGACCAGCTTGCGCTCGGAATCTTCCAGCCTGGACTTGGTCTGCCGGAGCTGATCCTCCAGAAACCCCTTGGCATAGGAGCTGGCGCCGACACGTCGGTCCAGGTCAGCGGCGATGAATCCCTCGGCGATCGCGTTGGCCACGCGCGCGGAAAAGGCCGGGACCTGACTGTCGAAATTGACCTGCACCAGGCGCGACTGGAGGATCGGCTCCACGCTCAGCCCGTCCCGCACCACGTCGGTCACCGACCCCAAGAAGGCGGCCGACTCGGCGGCCGTGACGTTCTGTTCGGCTGACGCCTTCGGCGCGGGGCGCAGCAGGCCTTTTACCTGTTCAAGCCAAGAGGGTTGGTATAGGCCGTCCAGCGCCGCGCTATCCAGGTCGAGGTCCTCGGCCACGCGTTCGGACAGCGAGCGGCTCTTCAACAACTCTAGCTGGGTCTGCATGAATTCAGGGTCCCACCTGCCCCCCATTCCGGCGCCCATCCCGCCGATCGGCACGACTTGCTGCTCCTGGTTGCTGATCTGCATCACCACCGTGGAGCGGTAGGTGGGCGGCGTCATCAGCGTATGCAGCAAAGCCAGCGCAACCACCGCCGCCAGAAGACCCAGCACCTGCCAGCGCCGCTTGACCAGGATGCGCCAATAGGCCAGCAGGTCGATCTCGTCCGGATCATCGGCAGCACCTTCGCGCAGGTCCAGGGC
>JAJAZJ010000175.1 GCA_026785795.1 Pseudoxanthomonas sp. | reverse complement strand
GCCGAGCCGGGCAGGGTGACTTCGCTGCCGTTGGCCAGCACCACGCTGATGCCACCGTCCTTGTCGGTCGCGGCGACGACCGCCGGGACCAGGCCGTTCTGGGTCGGGATGCCGGCGAGCAGCGCAGCCAACGCAGTCGAACCGGCATCGGCCGCCACGTCGAAATGCTGCTCTACGCCCTTCCAGCCGTGGCGGTGGTCGTACAGGCGCAGGCCGTCGCGTACGGCCACGTCGGCCGCGACCTGCAGTTCGGGCTCGATGGTCGTGGTGACGTGGTAGCCCTTGGTGATCACGTCGCCACCGAAGCGGGCGATCATCTCCTGGCGCACCATCTCGGCCACGTACGGAGCGTAGACCTCGATCGGCCGCTCATGCGGCTTGGCGTGCGCGGGCTCAGCCCGGGCCTCGGCTGCCTGGGCGGGGGTGATGTAGCCGTCTTCCAGCATGCGCTGGATCACGTAGGCGCTGCGCTGGCGGTTGCGCTCCGGGTTGCTGATCGGGTTGCCGCTGGACGGGAACTTCAGTGCGCTGACCAGGGTGGCGGTCTCGCCCAGGGTCAGCTGGTCCAGCGGCTTGCCGTAGTAATACTCGGCCGCGGCGGCCACGCCGTAGGCGCGGTTGCCGAAGAAACTCTTGTTCAGGTACAGCTCCAGAATCTCGTCCTTGCTCAGCAGCTGCTCGATCTTCATGGCCAGCATCATTTCCACCAGCTTGCGGGTGTAGCTGTACTCCGAGCTGAGGAAGAATTGGCGCGCCACCTGCTGGGTGATGGTGCTGCCGCCGGCCACGCGGCCCTCTTTCAGGGTCGCCGTCTGCCACAAGGCCCGCGAGATGCCCTTGGGGTCGATGCCCTTGTGGGTCTGGAAATTGGCGTCCTCGGCGGCGATGAAGGCCTGCCGGACCAGGGGCGGGAGGTCCTCGATATTGACCGGATAACGCCTGGTTTCGCCGAACATCGCGATCAGGCGCCCGTCGTTGGCGTAGACGTACAGCGGTTCCTGGAGCTCCACGTTACGCAGGGAATCCACCTCCGGCACCTTGGAGGACACCACGTAGTACAGCGTCCCTCCGCTGATAGCACCCAGCAGGATCAGGCCAACCAGGGCAATCAGCGACCAGCGCAGGAGGCGGCGGAAACGGGACATCCGGTAACATTCCGATTGCAGAATTGACGGTGGCGGAGTATAGATGACTGCAGCTTGGCGGGTTACGTTCCCGGGGGAAACAGTGACTTGCCGTATATCCTTGCTGAACCGTGACAAGCTGCACAGGCTGGGCGGTGCGACTTGCAAGTCGTGAAATATTCGTTATTAATGGTGGCCAGTCGGGGCTAGGGCTGTCTTCAGCGCCGGTAGGAAGGGGAGATACCGTGGGGCTTATACCTAAGAGTCAGTCGCCGCTGATCGGCGTCGACATAAGTTCGACCGCGGTGAAGCTGCTCCAGCTTTCCCGGGTTGGGAACCGCTACCGCGTGGATCATTACGCGGTGGAACCGCTGCCGCCGAACGCCGTGGTCGAGAAGAACATTGTCGAGGTAGAGGCCGTGGGCGAGGCTATCCGCCGCGCCGTCACCCGTGCCGGCACCAAGGCCAAGTACGCCGCCGCTGCCGTCGCCGGCTCCGCGGTCATCACCAAGATGATCCCGATGCCGGCCGAGCTGGACGATGCTGAGCTCGAGGCCCAGGTCGAGCTGGAGGCGGTCAACTACATTCCGTACCCGATCGAGGAAGTGAACCTCGACTTCGAGGTGCTGGGTCCGATGCCCAACAACCCCGAAATGGTCCAGGTGTTGCTGGCCGCGTCGCGTTCGGAGAACGTCGAACTGCGCCAGTCCGCGCTTGAGCTGGGCGGCTTGACCGCACGGGTCATGGACGTGGAGGCCTTCGCGGTCGAAAACGCCTTCGCCCTGCTGTCCGGTGAACTGCCGATCCCGCAGGATGGCGTGGTGGCCCTGGTCGACATCGGCGCCACCATGACCACGCTCAACGTCTTGCGCACCGGCCGCAGCCTTTACAGCCGCGAGCAGGTGTTCGGTGGCAAGCAGCTCACCGACGAAGTCATGCGCCGCTACGGCCTGACCTACGAGGAAGCGGGCATGGCCAAGCGCCAGGGCGGGCTGCCGGAAAGCTATGAAGTGGAGGTGCTGGAACCGTTCAAGGAAGCCACGGTCCAGCAGATCAGCCGCCTGCTGCAGTTTTTCTATGCGGGCAGCGAATTCAACCGGGTGGACCAGATCGTCCTGGCCGGTGGCTGCGCCGCGCTGGTCGGCCTGCCGGAGATGGTGGAGGAGCAGCTGGGCGTGCCGACCGTGATTGCCAACCCGCTTGCCCAGATGACGCTGGGGCCGCGCGTTCAGGCGCACGCCCTGGCCCAGGATGCGCCAGCGCTGATGATCGCGACCGGCCTTGCCCTGAGGAGCTTTGACTGATGGCACGGATCAACCTGCTCCCGTGGCGCGAGGAACGGCGCGCTCTGCGACAGAGGGAGTTCTACGGCATGCTCGGCCTTGCCGCCGCGCTAGGCGTTCTGCTCTCGTTCCTGGCCTGGTTCTCTTACGGGCAGCAGGTCAGCGGCCAGCAGGGCCGCAACCAGTACCTGCAGCAGGAAATCGACAAGGTCAAGGCGCAGAACGAGGAGATCAAGACCCTCGGTCGGCAGAAGGACCGCCTGCTGGCACGCAAGAAGGTGATCGAGCAGCTGCAGGCCAACCGCTCCCAGATGGTGCGGCTGTTTGATTCGCTGGTGCGCACCATTCCCGACGGCGTGGCCCTTTCCAGCATCAAGCAGGAAGGCGAGATGTTGACCCTCGAAGGCCGGGCCCAGTCCAACGCCCGGGTCAGTGCGTACATGCGCAACCTGGAGGGGTCTGGCTGGATGACCAAGCCGGACCTGTCCATCATCGAGGCCAAGGCCCCGGACACCACCACGCCTGGCGCAGTTACCAGTGCGGTGCGCGCATTGCCCTTCGTGTTCACCATGCAGGTGCAGCTGGCCAACCCAAACGCTCCCGGGAAAGATGGCGCCCTGCCGGCCGCCCCGACCGATGCCGCTTTGGCGGAAGCCGGCATGGCCGCCGCCAGCGCGACGGTGGCTGCCCCCACCGCAGCCCCGGCATCCCCGGCAGCTACTCCTGCAACGTCCGCAGCGCCTGCACCCGTGTCCGTACCCGTGCCCGTGCCTGCCGCAGCGCCCGCTGAAAGCACACCCGCTTCCACGCCAACGCCAGCATCGCCGGAAACTACCCCTGCGCCGGCAACCGAAGGGAGGCCGGAGTCATGAGCGCCAAGAAGAAGCTCAAGCTGAGCGACCTTGATTTCAACAACATCGGCGGCTGGCCACAGAACTACAAGATCGGCTTCTGTGTACTGGTCGGGTTGCTGATCCTGTTCCTGGCCTGGTTCCTGCTTATCAAGGGCAAGCGCGACACCCTGCGCGGCCTTGAGCAGACCGAGACGACGCTGCGCCAGGAGTTCGAGAAGGAGCAAGGCGACGCCGCCAACCTGGAGCCGCTCAAGCAGCAGTTGGCGCAGATGGAGCAGGTGCTGCAGCAGATGCTGCGCCAGTTGCCCAGCAAAACCGAAATGCCGGACCTGATCGTCGACATATCGCAGACCGCGCTTTCCAGCGGCCTGTCCAACGAGCTGTTCCAGCCCGCTCCGGAATCGCCGAAGGAATTCTACGCAGAGAAGCCGATCGCCCTGCGCATGGTCGGCAGCTATCACCAGTTCGGTGCCTTCGTCAGCGGCGTGTCCTCGCTGCCGCGCGTGGTCATCCTGACCATGCACGACATTTCGCTCAAACCGAAGGGCAACGCCCGGTCGATCTCCGCCAGCAACCCGCTGGAGCTTTCGGGCACGGTCAAGACGTACCGCTACCTGGATGACAAGGAAATCGAGGAGCAGGAGCAGGCAGCCGCCACAGCCGCTGCCCCGCCGGGCACGCCGCCGCCGCCGCCGGCTGCCGGGGGTGGCGCATGAACATGCAGTCCCTGCTGAGGCCAGCCGGTCGTGCTTTCCTCCTCGTCGCGCTTGCGCTGGGTCTCTCAGCCTGCGGTCGCGACATCACCAGCTCGCCGGGGGACGCGCCCAACCTGGTCAAGTGGAGCGCCGACGTGCGCGCCAGGCCGGCTCCGCCGCTGGAGCCGCTGCCGGTCATGCAGCAGTTCGAGAGCTTCGAATACGCCGCGCAGAACCTGCGCGATCCGTTCAGCGATGCGTGGAACAACGCGGACAGCACCGGTCTGCGTCCGGACCCGAACCGGCGCAAGGAAACGCTTGAGCAGTACCCGCTGGACAGCATGGACATGGTCGGCACCATCGGCGGCGGCTCGAATCTATATGCGTTGGTGATGGCGCCCGATAAAGTCACCTATCGGGTGCGGCCGGGCGTTTACTTGGGGCAAAGCGATGGTCGCGTCACCAGCGTCCGGGAAGATCGCATTGAACTTGTCGAACTTGTGCCGGATGGTGCGGGCGGTTGGCTGGAACGGCCGGCGGCGATTGCGCTTGAAGATCAATGATTAGGGGAAACACGATGACCGCTTCGAACGCTCACCTCCTGCGGCCTTTCCGGCCCGTGGCCTCGGCAAGGATCTGCAGCCTGGCACTGGCCATTGGCCTGCTCGCCGGCTCGGGCGCTGCCTTTGCCGCATCGCCTGTCCAGGCCGCTGGCCAGGCCTTGCCGGTCGCCGGCACGCCCAGCGGGCTGGAGATTTCCAGCATTGACTTCAAACGTGGCGATGGCGGTGCAGGGCGTCTGATCCTGCGCTTCAACGGCAACGGCGCCATGCCGGACCTGCGCAACCAGGGCAGCTCGGTAATCGTGGACGTGGGCAACGCGGTATTGCCTGCGGGCCTGCAGCGGCCGCTGAACGTGGTGGACTTCGCCACCCCGGTACAGCGCGTGGATGCGCGTAGTGCGGGCAAGGGATCGCAGCTGGTGCTCACCACCAACGGTCCGTTCGAGTCCATGGCCTTCCAGAGCGGCAATGAATACGTCGTGGAAATCGTGCCCAAGGCGGCCAAGGCCGCGATCGGTGGCACCAGCCCCTCGACGGTCGCGGCCGCCTCGGCCAAGGTAGCCACCGCCCAGCGCGGCTATGCCGGGCGCCCGGTGACCTTCAACTTCCAGGACGTGCCGGTGCGCACGGTGCTGCAGCTGATCGCTGAAGAGTCCAACCTCAACATCGTGGCTTCGGATACGGTGCAGGGCAACGTGACCCTGCGCCTGGTCAACGTGCCGTGGGACCAGGCCCTGGACATCGTGCTGCAGGCCAAAGGCCTGGACAAGCGCCGTGACGGCGGCGTGGTGTGGGTGGCCCCGCAGCCCGAGCTGGCCAAGTTCGAGCAGGACAAGGAAGACGCGCGCATCGCCATCGACAACCGCGTGGACCTGATCACCGACTATGTCCAGATCAACTACCACAGCGCGACCGCCATCTTGACCGCACTGACCGAAGCCAAGACCATCGGCGGCGGCGGCGGCGGCGCCGCGGGCGGCGCGGGCGGCCAGCAGGAGAACGGCTTCCTGTCGCAGCGCGGCCGACTGGTGGCTGACGAACGCACCAACACGCTGATGATCAGCGACATCCCGAAGAAGGTCGCGCAGATGCGCGAGCTGATCGGCGTTATCGACCGGCCGGTGGACCAGGTCTTGATCGAGGGCCGCATCGTCATCGCCACCGACACCTTTGCGCGCGACCTCGGCGCCAGGTTCGGCGTCGGCGGCACCCGCGACTACAACAACGGCGACAACACCGCGACCATCGGCAGCAACGCCGTCGGCAACGCCAACGCCAATCGCGGCCTGAACGTGAACTTCCCGGCCGGCAGCTTCACCGATGGCACAGCCTCCAGCTTGGCCTACACCTTGCTTGGCGCGAACTTCAACCTGGACCTGGAGCTCACTGCGCTGCAGGAAGAGGGTCGCGGGGAGGTCATTTCCAACCCGCGCCTGATCACCTCCAACCAGCGCGAGGGCGTAATCCGACAGGGTCAGGAAATCGGCTACGTCACCATCACCGGCGGTACCGCCGGCGGCGCGGCCACGCCCAACGTGCAGTTCAAGGATGTGGTGCTGGAGCTGAAGGTCACCCCCACCATCACCAACGACGGCCGCGTATTCCTTAACCTCAATATCAAGAAGGATGAAGTGGAGGGGTTCATCATCCTTCAGGGTTTTGGCCAAGTGCCGCAGATCAGTACGCGTGAAATCACTACCGCTGTGCTGATCGAAGACGGCCAGACGGTGGTGATCGGCGGCGTGTACGAATTCACCGACCGCAGCGATCTTTCCAAGGTGCCCTTCCTGGGTGACATCCCGTTCCTGGGCAATCTGTTCAAGAAGCAGGGCCGCCAGAAGAACAAGGCTGAACTGCTGGTCTTCATCACCCCGAAGGTGCTCTCGGTCCGGCCGCGCTGATCAGTCAGGCTGGCACAACAGGAAACGGGGCCGCTTGCGGCCCCGTTTCCGTTTCCACCCCCGCCTTCCGCGCAGCTGGCTGAACAGGATCAAACAGAGTCCTCATCTACGTGAACCCTCCGCCACCCTATCGGTCAGAGTGGGCCGACGCACACCCGCACCGGATCCCCATGCACATGCAGACCACGACCCTGCCAGCCGACACCCTTGGCACCGCCCACAATGCCCGCCTGCACGGGGCTTTCATCCAGCT
>JAJAZJ010000174.1 GCA_026785795.1 Pseudoxanthomonas sp. | reverse complement strand
GCTGCGCTTGGGTCAGGCTGAAGTCGCCCTGCACGCTGGCGGTGTCGCGACGGGTGTCGAAGGTGCTGACGAAATCACGCGTGCCGCTGGCGGCAACGGCGTAATAGCTGTCCGATTCATCCAGCGCGCGCCCCACCTGCGAGCTCAGCTTTAAGCGGCTGCCAGCCGCCCAGTCCATCCGCGCGCCCAGCACCTGCTGCAGGTTCTCCGATTCATTGCCGCCAAAGATACTGCCGTCGAATTCATTGAACGCGTCGGCGTTGAGGAAGTGGCCCTCCAGTTTCAACGTGTCGGTCAGCCTGGCGCCGCCGCGCAGGTTGATGGAAATATTCCGGTAGCCGTCCAGGTCGGGCTCATCGCTGAAGCAGCCCTGGAACAGCCTGCCCGAACCGCGGCAGGCGTTGATGCCGTCGGTGCTCTGGTAGGCCGCCTGCGCGCTGACCCAGGCGCTGTCGCCGCCATAGCTGAAGCCCGCGCCGGCTTCACGCAGGCGGTTGCTGCCGCCGCCCAGGCGCAGGGTCTGCTGCAGCCCCTGGCCGCCGCGCACGGTGAAGATCTGGATTACCCCGCCAATCGCTTCGGAGCCGTACAGACTGGAGCGCGGCCCACGCACGATTTCCACCCGCTCGATCTGGTCGATGGGCAGGTCCTGGAACGAGGCCAGGCCGGCGCTGGCCGAGCCGATGCGGATGCCGTCCACCAGCACCAGCACGTGGTCGGACTCGGTGCCGCGGATGTTCACGGTGGTCAGCTTGCCCAGCCCACCCTGGTTGGACAGGCTGATGCCGGCGCGGCCCTGCAGCAGGCCCAGCAGCGAGCGGGCCTGGCTGCGTTCGATCTGCGCGCGGTCGATGACTTCCACCGGCAGCAGGCTGTCCTGCAGCGCAATCTCGGTGCGGGTGGCGGTGACGACGACTTCGTCGAGTTCAGTGGCGCTCCTGTTGTCTTGCGCCTGCGCCATGGTGGTAACGCCCAGCGCGATGGCCAGGCCAAGCAGATTTCGTTGTTTGCGGTGTTTTTGGAATTGCATGCAGGTTTCTCCATGGCGCACGACCCGTACGCCCTTGGCGGGATGGAGCTGCAAGCGCGGACATTGGCCTGTGGAAGCGCACGCGAAAGGCCGCAGTACGGCCCGCCGCCGCAATGCCCGCCGCACTGCAACCAGTTGCTTCATGGCCGGTCTCCGGACTTGCGAGTTGAGGCAGCCACTCGTGGAGTGGTGCTTCGGCCGCGGCGCCTTCCCATGCAGCTTTCCGGTGGAAAGCCGGCAAATTCCGCAGAATTTGCAAACACAGTGGCGTAATGCGTTGGCTGACTCGCTTACCGTTGCGGGGGCAGTGCCGGAATCATCCTGTGCGACCTGGGTCGTTGGACTCACCGGCTTCCCGTTTCAACCCGTTGGCGAATGCCGCCGGGTCACCGTGAAGTTACGAGGAGTCTACCTGATCGTTGCGCAAGCCGGACAGCGCTTCAGGCGTGATCGTCGTCGTCAGTCGCGGCGTCGGACTCGGGCGACTGCACCAGGGTGGTGGTGACCGGTCCGGCGGCAGGGCGTCCGCGCGGCGGCGGCAGCAGCGCGGTTGCCGCTTCGTACTCGGCTACCAGCTGTTCGCGCCGCGCTTGCGGAATTTCCTGCCAGTGGCAGTCGGCCAGCGCGCCTTCCAGCGCATACAGCAGGTTGAGGCTGGGTCGGAAGCCCGCGCGCTTGACCCGCATGAACGCATCCACCGCGCCGACGGCGGCGATGTCCTCGCGCGTGCGCAGGCCCACCTGGCGCAGCCAGGCGGCCGACTTCGGGCCGATGTTGCGCATCTTTGGCGCCGGCGTGCTCACGCCAGCGACTCCACGAAGATCCGCGCAATGGTTTCCAGTCCGGCCTGGTCGTGCGCATCGAAACGATCCACGCGCGGGCTGTCCAGGTCGAACACGCCAATCAGCTGGTCGCCGCGCAGCAGCGGCACCACCAGTTCCGAACGCGAGGCCGCATCGCAGGCGATATGCCCGGGGAAGGCCTCCACGTCGGCGATGCGCTGGGTCTGGCGGGTGCTGGCCGCGTTGCCGCACACGCCCTTGTCCAGGGCGATGCGCACGCAGGCGGGCTGGCCCTGGAACGGGCCCACCACCAGTTCCCGGCCGTCGTAGAAATAGAAGCCCACCCAGTTCAGGTCCGGCAGCGCGTGATACACCAGCGCGGCCAGGTTGGCGGCGTTGGCGATGCGGTCTGCTTCGCCCTGCACCAGTGCAGCCGCCTGCGCGGCAAGCTGCGCGTACTGTTCCGGCTTGCTGCCGGACAGGCGGTGGGTGGCAAAGGACATGGCCGCGATTCTATCGCGTTCGTCACTGCGTCGCGGCGAGCCCGCGCGCCTGCGTCGCGTCCTATGATGTGAGCCCCAGACACCGAGCAGCCCGCCATGCCTACCCAGCCGTCTCCGCTGCACCTGCGCAGCGTGTACGTGACCGGTACCGACACCGGCATCGGCAAGACCGTGGCTTCCACGGCGCTGCTGCATGCCCTGCGTGCGCAGGGCTTGCATGCGGTGGGCATGAAGCCGGTCGCCAGCGGCTGCGAATTCCGCGACGGCCTGTGGCGCAACGAGGACGCGCTGGCGCTGCAGGCCGCCAGCGATCCGCAGGCTGAATACACGATGCTCAACCCGTATGCGCTGCCGCAGCCGCAGGCGCCGGAAATCGCGGCGCGTGAGGCAGGCGTGGAGATCATGATGGAGACGCTGGTGTCTGCCTATCACCACCTGCAGGCCATGGCCGATACGGTGGTGGTGGAAGGCGTGGGCGGCTGGTCGGCGCCGCTGTCGGCCGATCTGGACCAGGCGGACCTGGTACACGCGCTGCACCTGCCGGTGGTGATGGTGGTGGGCATGCGCCTGGGCTGCATCAACCACGCGCGGCTGACCGCGCGCGCCGTCGCGGCCGACGGCTGCAGGCTGATCGGCTGGATCGCCAACCACGTTGACCCGCAGATGGAGCGCCAGGACGAGAATTTCCAGATCCTC
>JAJAZJ010000173.1 GCA_026785795.1 Pseudoxanthomonas sp. | reverse complement strand
GTGCGGGCATTCCCGCATTCTTTACCCGCACCGGCTATGGCACCATCGTGGCGGACGGCAAGGAAACGCGGGAGTTTGACGGACACCATTACGTGCTGGAGACCGCACTGAAGGCGGATGTTTCGCTGGTCAAGGCATGGAAGGCGGACACCGCCGGTAATCTCGTGTACCGCAAGACCGCGCGCAACTTCAACCCGGCCGTGGCTACCGCAGGCAAGGTGTGCATTGCCGAGGCCGAAATCATCGTGGAAGTGGGAGAGTTGGACCCCGACCAGATCCACACCCCGGGTATCTATGTCGATCGGCTGGTGCACAACCCGAACCCGGAGAAGCGCATCGAGAACCGCACCGTCACTGCAGTGACCGCCGCCGGAGGAACCCGCTGATGGCCTGGACCCGCGACGAGATGGCCCAGCGCGCCGCGCGCGAGCTGAGCGATGGCGCCTATGTGAACCTGGGCATCGGCCTGCCCACGCTGGTGGCGAACTTCATCCCCGACGGCATGGACGTCTGGCTGCAGTCCGAGAACGGCCTGCTGGGCATCGGTCCGTTCCCCACCGAGGATGAACTGGACGCCGACCTGATCAATGCCGGCAAGCAGACAGTTACCGCACGCGAGGGCGCCAGCTACTTCGGCAGCCACGAGTCCTTCGCCATGATCCGCGGCGGTCACATTGACCTGGCCGTGCTCGGCGCCATGCAGGTCACTGATAGGGGAGACCTGGCCAACTGGATGGTGCCCGGCAAGATGGTCAAGGGCATGGGCGGCGCGATGGACCTGGTGGCCGGGGTCAAGCGCATCGTGGTGCTGATGGAACACGTGGCCAAGGACGGCAGCTATAAGATTTTGCCGCAGTGCGACCTGCCGCTGACCGGCGTGGGCGTGGTGGACCGGATCATTACCGATCTGGCGGTATTCGACGTCACCGCAGACGGCCTGAAGCTGGTGGAAGCGGCGCCGGGGGTGAGTGTCGACGAACTAAAAGAGAAGACCGGGGTGCCGTTCGTAGTCTGAGTCGATCGGGCGCGGGCGCCCCGTGCAGACTCGTGAGAGAAGAGCCGGTGGAGCAGTCGCCGGCCTTCCTTTTATCGCGTGTCAGAGATTCTGGTAGTTCGGCCCCGAACCACCCTCCGACGTCACCCAGGTGATGATTTCGTAGGGGTCCTTGATGTCGCAGGTCTTGCAGTGCACGCAGTTGGCGGCGTTGATCTGCAGGCGCTTGCCTGCGGCGTCGTCGACTATTTCGTAGACGCCGACCGGGCAGAAGCGCGTGCACGGATTGTCGTATTCCTCGGCGCAGCGGGTGATGCAGATATTGGTATCGGCCACCTTCAGGTGCACTGGCTGGTCTTCATCATGCTCGGTGGCCGCGTAATACACGCTCTGCAGGCGGTCGCGCGGGACGAGGGTGCGCTGCACGTAGTCCCGTTTCGGCTGCTCGTGCTCGCCGACCTTGTACAGCGAAGACCAGTCCGGCTTCACTTTCAAGGTCCACGGGGACAGGCCGGCGGTCACGGTTTCCCAGCCCGCGTTCAACATGCCGAACCACAGACCCCGCTTGAAGCCGGGCTTGATGTTGCGCACCTGCTTCAATTCCTTCATCGCGTCCGAGGCGCGCAGTTTTGCGTCGAACCCGGCCGGGTCCAGCGCACCTTGCTGCAGCGACTGCACCAGGTGCTCGGCGGCCAGCATGCCGCTGCGGATGGCCTGGTGGGTGCCCTTGATCTTGGGCACGTTGAGCAGGCCGGCGGTGTCGCCGATCAGCAGCGCGCCGGGCATCTCCACCCTGGGCAGGGATTGCCAGCCGCCGGTGACAATGGCGCGTGCGCCTGCCGACAGCAGCGTGCCGCCTTCCAGCAGCGGCGCGATCAGCGGGTGGTGTTTCCACTGCTGGAAGGCTTCCCACGGCTTGTATTCCGGGTCCTGATAGTCCAGCCCGCTCACGTAGCCGATCGCTACCTGATCGTTGTCCAGGTGGTAGATGAAGCTGCCGCCGTAGGTGCGGTTGTCGGCGGGCCAGCCCAGGGTGTGCACGATCTTGCCGGCCGACGCGCGGCCTTCGGGCAGCTGCCACAGCTCCTTGATGCCTATGGAATACGCCTGCGGATCGCTGTCCTGGTCCAGCGCGAACTGCTTGACCAGACGCTTGGTCAGGTGCCCGCGCGCGCCCTCGGCCAGCACGGTGACTTTGGCGTGGATATCGATGCCGGCGGTATAGCCTGGCTTGTGCGAGCCGTCCCGGGCCACGCCCATGTCGCCGATGCGCACGCCGATGACCTTGCCGTCGGCAGCGTGCAGGGTTTCCGCCGCGGCGAAGCCGGGGTAGATCTCCACGCCCAGCGCTTCGGCCTGCGGCGCCAGCCACGCGCACATCGCGCCCAGGCTGACGATGAAGTTGCCGTGGTTGTTCATGCCAGGCGGTACGAACGGGAACTTGCGCGCACTGGTCTTGCTGAGGTGCCAGAACTCGTCCTCCCTGGCCGGCACGCAGATCGGCGGCGGTGCGTCGCGCCACCCCGGCAGCAGTGCGTCCAGCGGCCCCGGTTCGATGACCGCGCCGGACAGGATATGTGCGCCGATGGTGCTGGATTTCTCGATCACGCAGACCGAGATCGACGGATCCAGCTGCTTCAGGCGGATGGCGAAGGACAGGCCGGCCGGCCCCGCGCCCACGGTGACCACGTCGTACTCCATGACGTCGCGTTCAACCTCGGTGGATGGGGCATCGTTCATCGGGACCTCCGTGGCGGGTGCAGCAATGGGTTCATTTTCGGGGTTTGCAGCGGATGGGGCAAATCCACCAGCATATGCGCATGGCCAGACCGCCACCCTTCCCCGCGCATGGTAGCCAGACCGCACTGCCCGGCGCGGAACTCTGCCTTGTCGAAGGCTGGCTGGCGGCTGCGCAGGCCGACGCCCTGTTCGCCGCGCTGCAGGCGGGAATTGCCTGGGAAACCCACCGCATCCGCATGTTCGGACGCAGCGTGGACTCGCCGCGCCTG
>JAJAZJ010000172.1 GCA_026785795.1 Pseudoxanthomonas sp. | reverse complement strand
GGAGCTGATGCTCACCGCGCCCGGCGAAAACCGCCTGGACGGCAAGGCGCTGTGGTTCGAATACAGCCTCTCGAACGATAGCTGGCAGTGCAGTTCGGAGATCGAGAATCGCTACCTGCCGGTGTCCTGCCGGGGATAGCGGGGTGCTGCCGGCTGTGCGATAGGCGCCATATGCGGTAACGTCATCGCAGGATTACGGGGAGCAACATGACCGACTGGTATTACGCCGACGCAGCGCGGCAGCGCCATGGACCGGTGTCGACCGAGGCGCTGGTCCAGCGCTACCGGCAGGGCCTGCTGCCGCTGGACAGCCTGGTCTGGCGCGAGGGCCTGGCCAACTGGCAGCCGCTGCGCGATTTCAGCGAAACGCTTGCATTGCCTGAAACAGGGGTGGAGCACCTGGCGGATGCGCCTGCACTCACCGTGGACACGGCAACGCCGGCCGCTGCCGACCCCGTGCAGACAGCGGTGTATGCGGGAACGAACGTGGTCTATGCCGGGTTCTGGAAGCGGGTAGCGGCCAACTGCATCGACAGCATCGTGGTCAGCGTGGTCGGCGGATTGATCGGCGTGGTCTTTGGCCTGCTCCTGGGCGCGTTTTTCGGCTTCGGCAGCGGGCTGGAGGGCGGGGCCTACGTGTGGACCCAGGTGATCGTCAACCTGATCTCCCTTGCCATCGCGGCCGCCTACTACGCCTGGTTCCACGCCTCCAGGCACCAGGCCACGCCGGGCAAGCTGGCCATCGGCATCAAGGTCGTGCGCAGCGACGGCGAGGCCATCAGCCTGGCGCGCGGCATTGGCCGCTATTTCGCCTTGATATTGAGTTCGCTGCTGCTGGGGATTGGCCTGCTGATGGCTGCCTTCACCCAGCGCAAGCAGGCCCTGCACGACCTGATCTGCGACACCCTGGTGGTGGACAAGTGGGCATTCACCGAGCATCCAGAGCGGCAGCAGCCTGAATTGGGCACGGTGACGGTGGTGATCCTGGTCATCATGGGGCTGCTGGTGCTGGCCACGCTGGCGCTCGTGGTGCTGGTCATAGCCGCGGTCGGCGGCGCCTGGAATTGGAGCTAGCCAGGCGAACCGATGCTTGACACGCAGGGGTCCGGCGTGATTCCACTATAAATAGAGGAAACCTGAACGCCCGGGGCAAGCACCCCGGGCGTTGGCTTCTTCCGCCCTTTCATTTCAAGGACACTCGCCGGCCATCCGGCGCCTGCAGCCAACGGACATGCCCAAGCACCTGCTCATCGTCGAATCACCGGCCAAGGCCAAGACGATCAACAAATACCTCGGCAAGGACTACACCGTCCTGGCCTCCTACGGCCATGTCCGCGACCTGGTGCCCAAGGAAGGGGCGGTGGACCCGGCGCGCAACTTCGCCATGAGCTACGCGCTGATCGAGAAGAACGAAAAGCACGTGGAAGCCATTGCCAAGGCCGCCAAGGGCGCCGACGACATCTACCTGGCCACTGACCCGGACCGCGAGGGCGAGGCGATCAGCTGGCACATCGCCGAGATACTGAAGGAGCGCGGCCTGCTCAAGGACAAGCCGCTGCACCGCGTGGTGTTCACCGAAATCACCCCGCGCGCCATCCAGGAGGCCATGGGCAGGCCGCGCCAGATCGCCGGCGACCTGGTGGATGCCCAGCAGGCGCGCCGCGCGCTGGACTACCTGGTCGGCTTCAACCTGTCGCCGGTGCTGTGGCGCAAGGTTCAGCGCGGCCTGTCCGCCGGCCGCGTACAGTCGCCGGCATTGCGCATGATCGTGGAGCGCGAAGAGGAGATCGAAGCCTTCATCGCCCGCGAGTACTGGAGCATCCAGGCCGAGTGCCTGCATCCCTCGCAGCCATTCACCGCCAAGCTGACCAGACTGGACGGGAAGAAGTTCGAACAGTTCACCATCACCCAGGGCGACACCGCCGAAACCGCGCGCCTGCGTATCCAGCAGGCCGCGCAGGGCGCGCTGCACGTCACCGACGTGGTCAGCAAGGAGCGCAAGCGCCGCCCGTCTCCGCCCTTCACCACCTCCACCCTGCAGCAGGAGGCCTCGCGCAAGCTTGGTTTCACCACCAAGCGCACCATGCAGGTGGCGCAGAAGCTGTATGAAGGCGTTGCCATCGGCGAGGAAGGCACGGTTGGCCTGATCAGCTACATGCGTACCGATTCGGTAAGCCTGTCGGCCGAAGCGGTGGGTGAGATCCGCGACGTAATCGCGCGCGACTACGGCACCCAGGCGGTGCCGGACAAGCCCAACGTCTACGTCACCAAGTCCAAGAACGCGCAGGAAGCCCACGAAGCGGTGCGCCCGACCTCTGCGCTGCGCACGCCGGCACAGGTGTCGAAATACCTGGACGACGACGGCCGCCGCCTGTACGAGCTGATCTGGAAGCGCGCGATTGCCTGCCAGATGGTGCCCGCCGTCATGAACACGGTCAGCGTGGACCTGGCCGCCGGCAGCGAGCATGTGTTCCGCGCCAGCGGCACCACCGTCATCGATCCCGGCTTCCTGGCCGTGTACGAGGAAGGCAAGGACAGCAAGAACGCCGAGGACGAAGACGAGGGCCGCAAGCTGCCGCCAATGAAGCCCGGCGACCGCATCCCGCTGGACCGCATCCACGCCGACCAGCACTTCACCGAGCCGCCGCCGCGTTTCAGCGAAGCATCGCTGGTCAAGACGCTGGAGGAATACGGCATCGGCCGGCCATCGACCTATTCGTCGATCATCCAGACCCTGCTGTTCCGCAAGTACGTGGAGCTGGACAGCCGCCGCTTCAAACCCAGCGACGTGGGCCGCGCGGTCAGCAATTTCCTCAGCGGCCACTTCACCCAGTACGTGGACTACGACTTCACCGCCAAGCTCGAGGACGAGCTGGACGAGGTGTCGCGTGGCGAGAAGGAATGGGTGCCGCTGATGGAGCGGTTCTGGGCGCCGTTCAAACAGATGGTCGACGAGAAGATGGAGTCGGTGGACCGCAGCCAGGCCACCGGCGCACGCGAACTGGGCAGCGACCCCAAGACCGGCAAGCCGGTCAGCGTGCGCCTGGGCCGCTACGGGCCCTATGCGGCCATTGGCAGCACCGCCGAGGACGCCGAGGACAAACCGACCTTCGCCTCGCTGCGCCCGGGCCAGAGCATGCACACCATTTCCCTGGAGGATGCGCTGGAGCTGTTCAAGCTGCCGCGCAAGCTGGGCCAGGACAAGGACGAGGAGGTCAGCGTGGGCGTGGGCCGCTTTGGCCCGTTCGCCAAGCGCGGCAGCGTGTATGCCTCGCTGAAGAAGGAAGACGACCCGTACACCATCGACCTGGCGCGTGCGGTTTTCCTGATTGAAGAAAAGGAAGAGATCGCGCGCAACCGCATCATCAAGGAATTCGAGGGCAGCGGGATCCAGGTGCTGAACGGACGCTACGGCCCCTACCTCAGCGACGGCAAGCTCAACGGCAAGATCCCCAAGGATCGCGAGCCGGCCTCGCTGAGCCTGGAGGAAGTGGTCAAGCTGATGGAAGAAACCGGCAAGCCGATGCGCAAGGGTTTCGGCAAGAAGGCCGCGACCAAGAAAGTCACGGTGAAGAAGGTCGCGGTAAAGAAAGAGCCGGTGGCGAAGAAGGTCGCGGCCAGGAAAGCCACGAAGAAGACAGCCACGAAGAAAAAGCCTGCGAAAAAGGCCGCCAGCAAGAAACCTGCGGCCAAGGCCGTCAAACCGGCGACTGCGCCGGTGGAAGCAGCCAGGGAAACCGGCCTGCTCACCGCCAAGCCGTTCACCGGCAAGAAAACCATCGTCAAGAAAGCCACGGTCTGACCGCGTGCCGTCAACCCCAGCGGCTTGGCGCCGGCCGACGCTGCAGCGCTGCTGAGTCGCAGCGGCGGGCTGGCCTACCCCACCGGGTCGGTGTGCGGACTGGGCTGTGATCCACTTGACCAGGCTGCCGTGCTGCGCGTACTCGCGATGCAGCAGCGCAGCGTGGACAAGGGTCTGATCCTCGTCGCGTCGCAGTGGGAGCAGCTGCGGCCGTGTCTGGATCTCGCCGCGCGGCGCCGCCTGCGTGGCTGAACTGGGCCGCTGGAGAGCCCCTGCCCGGCCTGATGCTTAATGGCAGCCGCGCTGCGTCTTCCTTGCACGGGCCGCGACGCGCAAGATAGACCCATGCCCGCCGCTCTCTTATCCCTGCTGCCGCTGGCCGCACTGGCCCTGCTGCCGATCATGGCCACCGCACAAAGCGTGACCATCTATCGCTGCGTGGGCGTCGACAAGACCCTGACCCTGCGCGACTCGCCGTGTGCGCCGGGCGAGACCCAGGAAACCCGGTCCATGCAGCGGCCCAAGGACCCGTCGCCGGGCCCGGTGGTTGCTCCCGCGCCGCCGCCGCCTGCGATTGCGCCGCCGCCGCCGGCCGTGCAGGTGGTGTATCGCACGCCGCCGCGACCGCTGTACGAGTGCATCAGTCCCGACGGCAGCCGCTATGACAGCGAGAGCAGCGAAGGCAACCCGCGCTGGGTACCGCTGTGGACGCTGGGCTATAGGGGGGGGTCACATCGCGGCCCGCGCGGCGGCGGCAGACCACCCGCCCAGCACCGCCCGCAGCCTCAACCGCTACCCGGGCTGCCGCCCGCGCAAGGCGTGATCGTGCCGGTGGGCGGCACCTGGGTACGCGATGAATGCCATACCATTCCGCAGCAGGAGGTTTGCGCGCGAATGCTGGATCGGCGCCGCGAGATCATGCGCCGCTACAACAGCGCCCTGCAGAGCGAAGAACACGCATTGCGCCTGGAACAGCGCGGCATTGATGCGCGTCTGGCCAATGACTGCGAAAACGACTGATGAGAACGGGTTGCCTGCTGCTGCTCAGCCTGCTGGTTAGCCCTTCCGTGATGGCTGATGAAGTGGTGCTCTACCGCTGCACCGATAGCGCCGGCTCACTGACCATGCAGAACAGCCCGTGTCCCAAGGACCAGGTTGAGGAAAAAAGGGTAACCCAGAGCGTCACCAGCGTACCGCTGCGCGCTGCGC
>JAJAZJ010000171.1 GCA_026785795.1 Pseudoxanthomonas sp. | reverse complement strand
GCTGTACGCACACGGCTTCGGCCAAACCCGCGGCGCCTGGCTGCCCACCGGCAGCGCACTGGCGGCGCGTGGCCATGCTGGCCTGGCCTACGACGCGCGCGGCCACGGCGAGTCGGCGCGCAATGCCGCGGGCCAGGCCTACAGCGGGGAGCAATTCACCGACGACCTGATCATCGTGGCCGGCGAACACGCACAGCCGCCGGTGCTGGTGGGCGCGTCCATGGGCGGGCTGTTCGGCATGCTCGCCGAGGCGCGCTGGCCGGGCCTGTTCCGGGCCATGGTCCTGGTGGATATCACCCCGCGCTGGGAGCAGGCGGGCATGCAGCGGATCCTCGCCTTCATGACCGCGTTCCCGGAGGGATTCGATTCGCTGGACCACGCCGGCGACGTGATCGCCGCGTATCTTCCACAGCGCCGCAGGCGCAAGTCGCACGACGAACTGCGCACGCTGCTGCGCGAAGGCGGAGACCGCCGCTGGCGCTGGCACTGGGATGCGCGCCTGATCGACGACCTGGTACGCGACAGCGGCCAGCAGCACGACGACATCGCCGATGCCGCGCGCACCCTGCGCTGCCCGGTGCTGCTGATCAGCGGCGGCCGCAGCGACCTGGTCTCGGCCGGCACCGTGGAGGAATTCCAGGCGCTGGTACCGCACGCAGCCCACGTCCACCTGGCCCACGCCACGCACATGCTGGCCGGCGACGACAACGACGCTTTTACCAACACTGTGCTGGAATACCTGTCAGGCCTTGGCACCGCCCGCGCAGGCACTCCCACGCAGCGCCAGCCCGCAGCAGCCGATGCCGCTGCCACCACGCCCGACCCCGGAGCACGCCCATGAGCATCCTTGCCCCCTTCCTCGCATTCCTGCTGGTCGGCGCCTTCGCCGCCTACCATCGCCTGCGCCTGGCGTACTGGGCGGCCATCACCGCCACCGCGCTGGTTGCGTGCTGGCTGCTGGGTGCAAACCCCGCTGCCAGCGTGGTCGCTGCGGTGCTGGTGGCACTGATCGCAGTGCCGCTGCTGATCCCGGCGATCCGCAAGCCGCTGATCACCGCACCGCTGCTCACCTTCTACCGCAAGATCCTGCCGCCGCTGTCGCAGACCGAGCGCATTGCGCTGGAGTCCGGTTCGGTGGGCTTCGAGGGCGAGCTTTTTTCCGGTGACCCGGATTGGCAGCAGCTGCTGTCGCAGCCCCGACCCGTGCTGACCGAAGAAGAGCAGGCGTTCCTGGATGGGCCGGTGGAGACCCTGTGCCGGATGACCAACGACTGGGAAATCACCCATGTCCACGCCGACCTGCCGCCGGAGCTGTGGGCCTACATCAAGCAGAACCGTTTCTTCGGCATCATCATCCCGAAGCAATACGGCGGCCTCGGTTTTTCGGCGCTGGCCCACCACAAGATCATCCAGAAGCTTGCCTGCGCTTCCACCGTGGTCAGCTCCACCGTGGGCGTGCCCAACTCGCTGGGCCCGGGCGAGCTGCTGATGCACTACGGCACCCAGGAACAGAAGGACTATTACCTGCGGCGCCTGGCCGACGGCACCGAGGTCCCCTGCTTCGGCCTGACCGGTCCGTTTGCCGGCTCCGATGCGACCTCGATTCCCGACTACGGCATCGTCTGCAAGGGCAACTGGAACGGCGCCCAGGTGCTGGGCCTGAAGCTGACCTTCGACAAGCGCTACATCACCCTGGCCCCGGTGGCGACGATCATCGGCCTGGCCTTCCGCATGTACGACCCGGACGGGCTGATCGGCGATACCCAGGACATCGGCATCACCCTGGCCCTGCTGCCGCGTGAGACGCCCGGCGTGGAAATCGGCCGCCGCCATTTCCCGCTGAATTCGCCGTTCCAGAACGGTCCGCTCCACGGCCGCGACGTGTTCATCCCGCTTAGCCAGCTGATCGGTGGCGAAGACATGGCTGGGCACGGCTGGGCGATGTTGAACGAGTGCCTGTCCATCGGCCGCTCCATCACCCTGCCCTCCACCGCCAGCGGCGGGGCCAAGATCGGTGCCGTGGCCACCGGCGCCTACGCGCGCATCCGCAAGCAGTTTGGCCTGTCGATTGGCCGTTTCGAGGGCGTGGAAGAAGCGCTGGCCCGGATCGCCGGCAAGGCCTACGCCATCAGCGCGCTGTCGCAGGCCACGGCTGCGGCGGTCGACCGCGGCGAGAAACCCGCGGTGCCGTCGGCCATCGCCAAGTACCACTGCACGAGCATGGGCCGGGAAGTGGCCAGCGACGTGATGGACGTACTGGGCGGCAAGGGCATCATCCTGGGGCCGCGCAATTTCGCCGGACGCGGCTGGCAGGCCGCGCCGATTGCGATCACCGTGGAAGGCGCCAACATCATGACCCGCAGCCTGCTGATCTTCGGCCAGGGCGCGATCCTGTGCCATCCGTGGGTGCTCAAGGAAATGAAGGCCGCGCAGAATCCTGACCTGCAGGCGGGCATCGAGGAGTTCGACCGCAACTTGTTCGGCCACATCGGCTTTGCCATCTCCAACGCAGTGCGCTCGTTCTGGTTTGGCCTGACCGGCGCGCAGGTCGGCGCCGCACCGGGTGATACGTATACGCGCCGCTACTTCCGCAAGCTGGACCGCTACTCGGCCAACCTGGCGCTGGTCGCCGACGTGTCGATGCTGCTGCTGGGCGGCAAGCTGAAGTTCAAGGAGTCGCTGTCCGGACGCCTGGGCGACGTGCTCAGCCACCTGTACATGACCAGCGCCATGCTCAAACGCTACGAGGACGAAGGCCGTCCGGCCGCCGACCAGGCGCTGCTGGCGTGGGCATTCCACGACAGCGTGCACAAGATGGAATTGGCCCTGTCCGGCGCGCTGCGCAATTTCCCCATCCGTCCGGTCGGCTGGCTGCTGTGGGCACTGGTGTTTCCGTGGGGGCGTCGTGCACAAGCGCCCAGCGACCGCCTAGGGCAGCGCGCCGCCGCCCTGCTGATGACCCCCAACGAGGCCCGCGACCGCCTGGCCGAGGGCACCTTCATCACCCCGTGCGCCAACAACCCGGCAGGCCGGATCAACAGCTATTTGGCCAAGGTCATCCTGGCCGAGCCGGTGGAGCGCAAATTCCTGAAGGCGCTGAAAACCAGCGATATCGAAGCGCTGGACTTCGACAAACAGCTGGACGAAGGCGTGCGCGAAGGCTGGATCACGGCCGAGGAGCGCAAGCAACTGGAAGAACTGCGCGAGCTGACCCTGGAAGCCATCAATGTGGATGACTTCGACGTGCACGAACTTCGCGCAGCCAGTTACTACGACCTGCCGCAGCAAAAACGCCAGCCGCGCGAAGCGGCCTGACTGCAATGCGCCCCATCCCCTGCGTGCAGGGGCTAGGGCCGACCGGGGAGTGTCCGATGGCCGCCAACGTCCTGCAGGTCTACCGCAAGCTGTCCACCCGGCCTTTTGGCCACTGGCTGTTCTCGCGCCTGATCTGCTTCAAGGCACCCTATTTCGGCAGCATCAAGCCGCGGATCACCCGGCTGCAGCCCAACCGCGGCGAAGCCTGCCTGACCCATCGCCGCAGGGTGACTAATCACCTCGGCACGGTGCATGCCATTGCCCTGTGCAATCTGGCCGAATTTATCGGCGGACTGACCACCGAAGTCAGCATCCCCGCGTCGATGCGCTGGATTCCCAAGGGCATGACCGTGGAGTACCTGAAAAAGGCGGTAGGCACCCAGCGCGCGGTCGCCACGCCCGCGTTCGACCCATGTGAATCCGAAGCAGGCTATGAG
>JAJAZJ010000170.1 GCA_026785795.1 Pseudoxanthomonas sp. | reverse complement strand
GCACCACGCCGAACACCGATACCCCGGCCACGATCAAGGCGATGTTGACGGTGAACTCGCCGTTGCGTTTCACGAATTCGCGGGTGCCGTCCAGCGGATCCACCAGCCAGTAGGTATGCCAGTGGCGACGCGTCTCCCACGGGATGTCCGCAGCCTCCTCGGACAGGATTGGCCACTCGGGCGTCAACCGCTGCAGGCCGTCGACGATGCAGCGATGGGCCGCCATGTCCGCCGCGGTCAGCGGGCTGGCATCGGCTTTGTGTTCCACTTCGAAGGCGTGTTCGTAGACCGCGAGAATGGCGTCGGCGGCCTGCCGCGCGATATCGATGACGGCTTCCTGCAGGTCGGAGCCGACCGGCTTCAAGACCGGGTGCCCAGCCACTCGCGCACGATGAACAACGCTGCAAGTGAACGGCCCTCGGAAAAATCCTCGCGCAGCATCAGCTGGTCCAGTTCGGCCAGTTTCCACGGCACGACTTCCAGCTCCTCTGGCTCGTCACCAGGCAGGCGTTCCGGGTACAGGTCGCGCGCCAGCACCAGCCATGACTGGTGGCTCATGTAGGTGGGCGCCAGGCTCAGCGCGCGCAGCACGTCGATCCGGCCTGCGCCGTAGCCGGCCTCTTCCTTCAGCTCGCGGTTTGCGGCCAGCGTGGGCGATTCACCCGCATCGATGCGGCCCTTCACCAGGCCCAGTTCGTAGCGATGCAGCCCGGCGGCATATTCGCGAACCAGCAGCACGGTCTCCGCGTCCAGCATCGGCACCACCACCACGGCACCATGCCCACTGGGCTTCAGGCGCTGGAAGCGACGACGTTCGCCGTTGCTGAATTCAAGGTCCAGCTCCTCGACCTTGCGGTCAGAAGACCCTTCGCTGCGCTCGGTGATGGCGTGGATCACCGGCAGGCTGCGAGTCACTGGCCACCCCCGCCACCGAGACGCCCGGCAGCCGATAAGATGCGCACATGCAGGAAGAAGATCATGAGGGGCAAATGCTAACAGACGCCGGGCGCTGGCGTTCGCGCCACCTGGGCGTCATCTGGCATCCCCGCACGCAGATGCGCAAGCGTCCGCACACGCTGCCGCTGCCGCCGATCGCACGCGGCGAGGGTGCATGGACGATGGGCGACATGCCGCTGCACCGGCGCGTATACGCCACGCTGCTGGCCGAGGCGCTGTTCGCGCCATCGCCGGAGGCTTACCGTGCAGCGGGGGCCCAGGTCACCCGCGGGGCGAGCCTGGAAGCCAGCGCATGAGGCTGACCCGCTGCCACGTGATTGCCACGCTGGTCCCTGGACAGCGCATCGTCGTGCCCGAGTCCGCCGCCGGCCACCTGACCCGCGTGCTGCGGCTGCGCGAAGGCGACGCCTGCGTGCTGTTCAACGGCGATGGCTATGACTACGACGCGCGCATCGCCAGCATCGGCAAGCGCGAAGTGACTGCCGACGTACTGTCTGCGGTGGCGGTACACAACGAGTCACCCCTGCGCATCGTGCTGCTGCAGGGCATCGCCCGTGGCGAGAAGATGGACCTGATCCTGCAGAAGGCCACCGAGCTGGGCGTAGCTGAACTGCTGCCGGTCATCGCCGAGCGCACGGAAGTAAAGCTGGACGTGGAACGCACCGCCAAGCGCATGGCCCACTGGCGTAGCGTGATTGCGTCGGCCTGCGAACAGTCCGGCCGTGCCACGCTGCCTGGCCTGGCCGTACCCGCCGCCCTGGCAGCGGCCGCCACGGGGGTGGCTGGCGACTGCATGAAGTTGACCCTGGATCCAGCCGGCACGCAAACGTTGGCCAGCCTGCAGGCACCTGTTTCGCACGCCATCGCGGTGGCTATTGGCCCGGAAGGCGGCTGGTCGCCACGTGATCGCGAGCTGCTGCTGTCCGCCGGGTTCCAGGGCCTGCGGCTGGGGCCGCGCATCCTGCGCACCGAAACCGCGGGCCTGGCCGCGATTGCGGCGATCCAGTCGCGGTTCGGTGATCTTTGAGGCGGCCGCTGTTTTACGGCGCCGGCGTCACGCTCGGGGCGCAAAGGTTCCCGGCGTATCCATTCCGCGGGGCCGAATCAGGCCGCAGCAGCGGCAGCGGCCAGCGCTTCGCTGAGCATGGCCTCAATGGCTTCCAGGTCGGGCAGCAGGGCCGCCTCGTCGCCCAGCAGCACGCGCATAGTCACGCCGGCGGGCAGCTGCTCTTCGGTGGCATCGGCCAGCAGGCCATCTCTTGGCACCGAGATCAGGCGTGGGAACGACTGGGTCAGCAGCGCGAAATAAGGCAGCGACTCGCTGCCGCTGAGCGACTTCAGCACCACCATCTTGCTGTTGGCGGCGAGGCTTTCGTCGCCCAGGCCGGTGAGCTGGGCGAACGACAGCAGCGGCACCTCCCAGCCATGCCAGCGGATATTTCCGGCCAGCCAGGCCGGGGCGTCGGCGATGGGCTCAACCGGCACGCGGGCCAGCACCTCGGCCACGGTGGCATTTGCCAAGAGCACGCGCTCTTCGCCGGCTTGCAGCAGTACGCCGCGGATTTCGTCGTTGGAATGTGCCATCTATGGGTCCTTGGTTGCTGCCTGCTTCAGGCCTGCCAGTGCAATGCCAGTTGTGCCGCCAGTTCCTCCGGGCTTGCCGCATTCCCGCCACGCGCCAGCAGCGCCTTGGAGGCGGCCGGGTCATAGCAGCCCTGCGGCGCCTGGCCGCCGAGGAAGCCTCCCTGTGCGGCGAGGGCGAGCGCGGGCTCCACCTGCGACGGATCGCTTCCGCTCAGCAGCAGCACCGCACTTTCGGCGGGGGGCAGCGAGGCGATCAGATCCTCGACCGCAAGTTGTCCTTCGCTGAAACGGACCACACCCTCGACTACGGCCACGGCCACCTCGTTGCTAAGCACGTACACATGACCCGGCTGGGCGACGTCGCCTGCGCCGGCCATCTGCACCGGCAGCACGGAAACACGCTCCATCTGCTTGACCAGGTTGTCGTAAAGGCCACCGTCCAGGCGCAGCTGGACCAGCACCGGACGCGCCAGGTCCTCCGGCAGCGCCGCCAGCACCTTGCGTACCGCATCCGGCCCGCCGATGCCTGCGAACAGCAGCAATGCTCCGCGTACGCCGGTTGCGGCAGAAGCCGACGACGATTCCAGCGATTCAAGTTCCAGCACCAGGCCCGACCCAGCCTCGGGCGCAGTGGCGTTTGCCACGGCGTCCTCAGACGCCACGGGCACGGGTGCAACAGCCGCGGCATGGACCGGGGCCTGATCAAGGGATTCCAGCATCAGCTCCAGCCCCTGGTCAGCGGGCTCTCCGCCGTTCTCCAGGCCGCCGCGCGGCAGTTCGTCGGCAAGATCGCGTGCTTCTTCCAGGTAAGACTCGATGCCCACGCCCGCATCCAGCTGAGCCGGGGAGGCCGGCAGCCCGGGCTCGAGCTGCGAGTCGTCCAATTCGGCGCCCGGGGGCAGCACGTCGGAGTGCCCATTCAACTTCGCGGCCAGGTGGCGTACCCAGCGTTTGGCATCCCAGCCATCGCGCTTGGCGGCCAGTTCGGCCTCGTCGAAGATCACCGCCACCGCCGGATCCAGCAGGACCTCGTCGAAACGCGCCAGGCTGTCCTCGATGGCCGGCTCCAGCGCGACCAGCACGGTTTGCGGCTGCGCATCCAGCAGGGCCTGTGGCTCGGTGGTGTTGGGGTCGGCTTCAAGCACCAGCTGGGCACCGGCCTGCAGCAGCGCATCGCGCAGCTGGTCGCGCGCCGCACCCGGCAAAGCCAGCAGCGCCACCCGCCTGCCGCTTGGCTGGGATGCATCCGTGCTCATGTGGCCGGTTTTACTCGCGGACACGCGAGATCCCGAGCAGGTCATACACGTTGCGCATCAGGTCGAGCTCCTGGTACGGCTTGCCCATGTACCGCTGCACGCCGATTTCCATTGCCCGCTGGCGGTGCTTGTCGCCGGTACGCGAAGTGATCATGACGATCGGCACGTCCTTGAAGCGTGGATCTGCCTTCATCGCCGTTGCCAGTTCGTAGCCGTCCATGCGCGGCATCTCGATGTCCAGCAGCATCAGGTCCGGCACCTTTTCCTCCAGCCGCTCCAATGCTTCGATGCCGTCGCGTGCGACCGCGACCTCGAAATTGTGGCGCTCCAGCACGCGGCCGGTGACTTTGCGCATGGTCAACGAGTCGTCCACCACCATCACCAGCGGCACCCGGCGCTCCTCCACGGCGGGCGCATCGGTGACGAACAGCTGCGGCTGCAGGATGTGGCGACGGACCAGCGGGGCGACGTCCAGGATGACCACGATGCGACCATCACCGGTGATCGTGGCGCCGTAGATGCCGGGCACCGAAGCGATCTGCGGACCCACCGGCTTGACCACGATCTCGCGGTTGCCCAGCACCCGGTCCACGGCCACCGCGGCGCGCAGGTCGCCTGCACGCACCAGCAGCAATGGCACCTGCGGCTGACCTTCGGCGCGCGCCGCCGGCTGGCCGACCAGCCGTCCAAGATCGTGCAGGGCGTATTCCTCGCCGCCGTACACGTACACGGCGCCCTCGGTTTCGAAGCGGTCGCGCGCAATCCGACCGACGCCGCCGACGGCTGCCACCGGGACCGCGAACTGGGTCTCGCCAATCTGCACGAACACGGCCTGGGTGACCGCCAGGGTCTGCGGCAGGCGCAGGGTGAAGGTGGTCCGCTGGTTGGCCTGGGTGGCGATTTCCAGCGAACCGCCCAGCTGGCGCACTTCGCTATAGACCACGTCCATGCCCACGCCACGCCCGGCCAGCTGGCTGATGCTGTCCGAGGTGCTGAAGCCGGATTCCAGGATCATGCGTTCCAGCGCCACGTCGGCGATCACCGCATCGGGCTGGACCAAGCCGCGCTGTTCGGCGCGGCGACGGATAGCAGCGTGGTTGATGCCAGTGCCGTCGTCGGACACCTGCAGCACCATTTCCGCACCTTCGCGCCGCAGCGCGATCTGCACGGTGCCTTCTTCGGGCTTGCCGGCCTTGCGGCGGGTCTTGGGGGTTTCCAGGCCGTGGGCCACCGCGTTTCGCAGCAGGTGTTCCAGCGGCGCGGTCATGCGCTCCAGCACATTGCGGTCCAGTTCGCCGTGGGCACCGTCCAGCTGCAGTTTGACCTGCTTGTTGGTATCGGTGGCGGCCTGGCGCAGTACCCGGCGCAGGCGCGGCACGATGCCGTCGAATGGCACCATGCGCGCACGCATCAGGCCGTCCTGCAGTTCCGAGCTGACCCGCGACTGCTGCTGCAGCAGCGAGTCGTACTGGCGCGCCAATTCGTCCAGCACGCCCTGCAGGCCGGTCAAGTCCGCGGCCGATTCGGCCAGCGCACGGCTGAGCTGCTGCAGGGTGGAGAAACGGTCGAGCTCAAGCGGATCGAAGGTCGGGTCGCGCTTGTCCTGCTCGCGCTGGTAGCGGGCGACGATCTGGGCCTCGGTCTCCAGGTCCAGGCGCCGGAGCTGGTCGTGCAGTCGGATGTTGGTACGGTCCAGCTCGGCCATGGCGCCGCGGAAGGCGCCCAGCTGCTGCTCCAGGCGGGAACGATAGATCGCCACTTCGCCGGCGTTGTTGACCAGACGGTCCAGCAGGTCCGAGCGCACGCGCACCTGTTCCTGGCCAGCCGACCCCTGCGCATCGTCGATGCCCAGCAGCACGTTGTCGAACGGATCGGACAGCGGCGCGAGCACTGCGGGAGCAGCGGTGGACGCAGCCGTGGTATCTGCGGTCCCGGCATCGGCTTGCTTCCGGCCCGGATTCGCGCGCTGCTCGAACTCGGCGATCAGTTCCGTGGGCATCGGCGCCTTGCGATGGGCGCCGGTCATGGCGACCAGCCCATGCATACCGTCAAAGCCGCGCTCCAGCAGCAGGATGCTGCCGCGATCCAGCTCGACGCGCTGTGCAGCCACCTGCTCCAGCAGTGATTCGATGGCATGGCCCAGGTCGCCGATGGCATTGATGCCGGCCATGCGCGCGCCGCCCTTGATGGTGTGCAGGTCGCGCTGCAGGCCGGTGACCAGGGTGAGGTCTTCCGGGTTTTCGCTGAGCTTGGCCAGCAGGCCGTCGGAGTGATCCAGCAGCTCGTTGCCTTCCTCGACGAAAATGTCGACGAGGTCGTGGTCGATTTCGGCGAAGTCCAGCGCATCGTCCGGCAAGGCTGCCGCTGCCTGCGCAGCAGCCGCCTCGCTGGCGTTGTCGACGGAATCGTCCGGACCGGTTGTCCCGGTTTCCATGATATCTACCACCCCTGCCTCCACTGCCGGCTGTTCCGGCGCGAGCTCAGCCGGCATGTCCACGCCGTCTGTCGCTGCTTGCACGATTTCAGTTGCGGCGACGGATGCCAGAACGGCCCCGTCGTCGGTTTCAAGTTGCACAGCATCGGAATCTGCGACCTCGGTTGAGATCTGGGCATCCAGCGCCTGGATTGCCTCTGCTTCTGCTTCTGCCTCTGCTTCTGCCACTGCCAGTACCACCGCAAACACCGCCAATGACACCACCACCACAACCACCCTCAACGCCGCAGCCAGAGCCGAAGCCCGCGCCCGCTTCGACACCGAAGCCCAGACTGCGCAGCGTCTGAATCACCCCGACAT
>JAJAZJ010000169.1 GCA_026785795.1 Pseudoxanthomonas sp. | reverse complement strand
TACGACCCGGCCGTATTCACACCGGGACGTGAAGTGACTTTCATGGGGCGCGTGGATGGCGTGGAGTCCGTGCGCATCGGCGACTTTGATTACCGCTTGCCGCGCCTGAACGCGGATGTGGTGTATCTGTGGCCTGAAGTGCGCGAGGTGATGGTGCAGTCTTCGCCGTTCTACGACCCGTTCTGGGGGCCGCGCTGGGGCTGGGGTCCGCGCTGGGGTATGTGGGGCTGGTAGCCGTTGCTGCCCGCAGCATCCGGAACGCTCGAACGCCGCTATCCCGCGGCGTTCGCGATTCGGGCGTGATCTATTCGGGCGTGCCAAACCGGCCCAGCGCCGCGCCGGCCAGCAGGTGCAGGTGCAGGTGGAACACGGTCTGCCCCGCATCGGCACGGCAGTTGATCACCACCCGATAGCCGTCCTCTGCCAGGCCCTGCGCGCGTGCATGGGCCGCAGCCGCCAGCACCAGGCGGCCGACCAGCTGCGCCTGCTCCGGCTGTAGGTCGTCCAGGGTGGGAATCGCCTCGTGCTTGGGAATGAACAGCACGTGCACCGGCGCCTGCGGGGCGGTGTCCAGGAAACCGAGCACCTCATCATCTTCGTACACGATGCTGGCCGGAATTTCGCGGCGGATGATCTTGCCGAACAGGGTGTCGTTGCCAGCCATATCACTTCCTCACGTGGTGCTTCAATCAAGGCAGGAGCGGCCCATGGGCGCGAGCATTTCGCAGGACAGCAAACGGGAGCTCGCGCCGATGGGGCGCTCCTACAGGGGCATTTCGCTGCGGGTGCCGAACGCGTGCGACAGGGTGCCGCGGTCCACGTATTCCAGTTCACCGCCCAGCGGCACGCCGTGGGTCAGGCGGCTGGCGTGCACGCCCTGCTGGCGCGCCAGCTGCGCCAGATA
This sequence comes from Pseudoxanthomonas sp., assembly GCA_026785795.1. Lineage (GTDB taxonomy): Bacteria > Pseudomonadota > Gammaproteobacteria > Xanthomonadales > Xanthomonadaceae > Pseudoxanthomonas_A. Next base: position 3,665 of record JAJAZJ010000169.1, on the reverse strand, counting down.
GTGTGCGGTCGCCTCGCCCTCCACGGTGGGATTGGTGGCGATGATCAGTTCGGTCACTTCACCCTCGGCCAGGCGCGCCGAAAGCGCATCCAGGCCCAGCTCGCGCGGACCGATCCCATCCAGCGGCGAGAGCCTGCCCTGCAGGATGAAATACAGGCCGCGATAGCCGGTGGCCTGCTCGATCGCCAGCCGGTCCGCCGGGGATTCAACCGCACACAGCAGCTGCTGGTCACGGCTGCTGTTGGCGCAGATGGCGCAGCGTTCGGACTCGGTGAAATCGCGGCACTGCGTGCAGTGGCCGATCTGTTCCAGGGCAACGTCCAGGATCGCGGCCAAACGCCTGCCGCCCTCACGCTCGCGTTCAAGCAGCTGGTAGGCCATGCGCTGCGCGGTCTTCTGGCCCACGCCGGGCAGCACGCGCAGGGCTTCGATCAGCTGTTCAAGCAGGGAAAGGCTCATGGCGGGGCAACGGGCGCGTTCAGAACGGCAGCTTCATCCCCGGCGGCAGCTGCATGCCGGCGGTGGCCGCGCCCATCCGGTTCCTGGACTCCACATCGATCTTGTTGACCGCGTCATTGAACGCGGTGGCAACCAGGTCTTCGGCCATCTCCGGATCGGACAGTACGCCGGGATCAATACGCACCTTGCGGCACTCTTTGGCCCCGGTCAGGGTCACGCTGACCATGCCGCCGCCGGCACTGCCGGTGACCTCCAGGCTGGCCAGTTCTTCCTGCGCACGCTGCATGTCTTCCTGCATCTTCTGCGCCTGCTGCATGAGTTGGGCAATATTTCCACGCACGTTGATTACTCCTCCAGTGGACGAATGGAATCGGGTACGACCCTGGCGCCGTGCTGCTGGATCAGGCGCTGCACGTCCGGGTTGCTCATGAAATTTTCCTCGGCCGCCGCCTGCCTGGCGTCGCGCTGCCGATGGGTTCGCTGCTGCAGGGTGTCGGCATCAATGCCGGCCTGCGCGAACACCAGCTTGATATCGCCGCCGCATTTGGCACGCAGTGCCGCCCCCAGCTCCGCGAGCGAACGCTCTGAACGCAGGTAATCCAGCCCTGCTTCCAGCGAAAGCTGCAGCACGCCGGCGCTGCAGCCGACAAAGCCGGCGTTTTCGGCCAACTGTCGCGCCGCGCCTTTCATGCCGCTGGTGGCAGCGAAATGCAGCCAGTCTTCGGCGGTGCCGATGACCGCAGTCTCCGGCAGCAAGTCGGCAGGAGCGGGCGGTGGGACAGACGGCGCGGACTGAACTGCGGCGGCAACCGCAGTCGGCAACACACTTGACGCCGGTGGCGAAGCGGGTGCGGATACGGACGGCGCGGACTTCGCGGGAGTTGCCTGGGCCGGCTGCTCACGCGCCAGTACCGAGGCGGCGGCCTGGGCCGGCAATTCAGTTTTCCCGGGGTCACGCCGGTCGCCATCAGCGCCAGACTGCACGGGCCCGGACTCGGCGGGGCGGAACGCCAGCATGCGCAGCACGCTCATCTCGAACCCGGCGCGGGCACTGGGCGCCAGGTGCAGGTCGCGGCGGCCATTGAGCGCCATCTGGTACCACAGCTGCACCACCTCGGGCCGCAGGCGCTGGGCGAAGGCTTCGGCGTCGATGCCCTCGGCTTCCACCGCCACGGCTGGCACCAGCTGCCGCACCTGGATCCGATGCAGGGCTTCGGCCATTGCGTCCAGTACGCCGCTCCAGTCTGGCGAGAGTTCGGCCAGCGCCGCCACCACGGCCAGCAGGCCAGCGCCGTCGCCGGCCGCAAGCGCTTCGAGCATGGCGCCAACCCGGGTGCGGTCCACCGTGCCGAGCATGCTGCGTATGCCCGCTTCGCGCAGCACGCCGCCGTCGCCGCTGCCGGTATAGGCAATGGCCTGGTCCAGCAGCGACAGGCCGTCACGCAGGCTGCCGTCGGCGGCCTTGGCGATCTGGCGCACGGCGCTTGCGTCGGCCTGGATGCCTTCGGCCTCGAGGATCCTGCCGATCTGTCCGGAAATCTGCTCTTCGTCCAGCCGCTTCAGGTTGAACTGCAGGCAGCGCGAGAGCACGGTGACCGGCAGCTTCTGCGGGTCGGTCGTGGCCAGCAGGAACTTCACGTATTCCGGCGGCTCTTCCAGGGTCTTCAGCAGCGCGTTGAAGGCCGGCTTGGACAGCATATGCACTTCGTCGATCAGGTACACCTTGTACTTGCCGCGCGACGGCAGGTACTGCGCGTTCTCGATCATCTCGCGCACGTCGTCCACGCCGGTGTGGGAGGCCGCGTCAATCTCCAGCAGGTCCAGGTAGCGCCCCGAGTCGATGTCCAGGCAGGTGGAACACTGGCCGCAGGGCTCGGCGCTGGTGCCCGATTCGCAGTTCAAGGACTTGGCGAAGATGCGCGCGATGGTGGTCTTGCCGACGCCGCGGGTGCCGGTGAACAGGAACGCATGGTGCACGCGGCCGCTTTCCAGTGCGTTGGTCAGCGCACGCACCACGTGCTCCTGCCCCACCAGCTCGGAAAAACGCTTCGGACGCCACTTGCGGGCCAGGACGAGGTAGGACATCGGGCAACCGTTCTGATCTGAATCGCCATTGTGACGCGCCAGGGGGATCGTTCCAAGCACAGAATTTCCCGGTTCGTCGCCACGGACCGGGACAACGGATGGCCGGCGAAATCCCGGTCCAGGCGGGCGGGACTCGCATTAAATCCCGCTGGCGGCTAGACTTCGCGGCCATGCAGGCGGCTTTGTGCCGCCGTCAGGTCCCGGAGAGGTGTCCGAGCGGTTGAAGGAGCACGCCTGGAAAGTGTGTAAGCGTCTAAACCGCGCTTCGGGGGTTCGAATCCCCCTCTCTCCGCCAGTTTGAAGACGAAGTGATGGTTTTCCTTGCCCACAGCATCGCCGGGGCACGGGAAAGGGGGTGAGAACCCCCGGGAGGCCGAGGCACATTCATGTGTCGAGCGAGTCCCACTCTCTTCGCCAGTTTCAGGATGTGGCGCAACGCCCGTCGGTTCCATGGTGGCCCCGTCGGCCCCTCGCGACGCTAGGTTGAAAACTCCGCCAGGGCCGGAAGGCAGCAACGGTATTGACTGATGCGGGCGCCGAGGTCAGCCGGCGGGGCTGCCACCTTTGTGGCAATCCCCGTTTCATTTTGAAGTTGAAAGCGGCTATTCATTGACGCTGGCCGTTGCGACGGCCTCATTGTTACTGACCCGGCATCATCGCGGGGCGCGGCAGCAACGGTATTGACTGATGCGGGCGCCGAGGTCAGCCGGCGGGGCTGCCACCTTTCTGACCCAGCCCTTGGTCTTCACTTCCCATGGAGCCGGCTATTCATTATCGCCTGCCGTTGCGACGGCCTCATTGATGCTTTCCCGTTGGCATTGCGGGGCGCGGCTGCCACCTTTCTGACCCAGCCCTTGGTCTTCACTTCCCATGGAGGCGGCTATTCATTATCGCCTGCCGTTGCGACGGCCTCATTGATGCTGGCTCGTTGGCGCGGCGGTACTTGGGCGCGTCGCCCAGGGCATAGATTGGTTGTCCAAGCAGTCCTGGAACCCCTCTCAGGCATCGCCGTGCCGGCCAAATTGATGGCCGAATCCGACGAACCATCTTGCTGCGGCACAAGCACCCTGATGGGCACAGATCGTGCGGGGACGCCGCTCAATACGCTCGCGCGAATCTAG
>JAJAZJ010000168.1 GCA_026785795.1 Pseudoxanthomonas sp. | reverse complement strand
GGGCAAGCTCTCGCGGCTGCAGGCTGCGCTGGCAAACTAGGCCGGGAATGGGGAATAAGGAATAGGGAATAGAAAGAACAAGCGCCGTACCGCTCTCACTATTCCCGATTCCCCAGTCCCGACTTCCAACAAACCAATCAAACCCGTCTTCCGCACGTTGCGGGAACGATCAAGGAAACAGCAATGGCAACTACGCTTAACCCCTCTGAAATCAGCGAACTGATCAAGAACCGCATCGAGAAGGTCAAGCTGGCCGCGGAGGCCCGCAACGAAGGCACCGTGACCGGCGTGTCCGACGGCATCGTGCGCATCTTCGGCCTGGCCGATGTGATGCAGGGCGAAATGATCGAGCTGCCCAACGACACCTTCGCCCTGGCCCTGAACCTGGAGCGCGACTCGGTTGGCGCCGTGGTCCTGGGTGATTACGAGAACCTGCGCGAAGGCGACATCGCCAAGACCACCGGCCGCATCCTCGAGGTGCCGGTCGGCATCGAGCTGCTGGGCCGCGTGGTCAATGCACTGGGTGAGCCGATTGACGGCAAGGGCCCGATCGACGCCAAGATGACCGCGCCGGTGGAGCGCGTGGCCCCGGGCGTGATCTGGCGCAAGTCGGTGTCGCAGCCGGTGCAGACCGGCTACAAGACCGTCGACGCCATGATCCCGATCGGCCGTGGCCAGCGTGAGCTGATCATCGGCGACCGCCAGACCGGCAAGACCGCACTGGCCATCGACGCGATCATTAACCAGAAGAACACCGGCATCAAATGCGTGTACGTGGCGATCGGGCAGAAGGCCTCGTCGATCGCCAACGTGGTGCGCAAGCTGGAAGAGAACGGCGCCCTGGCCCACACCATCATCGTGGCTGCCACCGCCTCCGAGTCGGCCGCGATGCAGTACATCAGCCCCTACTCCGGCTGCACCATGGGTGAGTACTTCATGGATCGCGGTGAAGACGCCCTGATCGTATATGACGACCTGTCCAAGCAGGCCGTGGCCTACCGCCAGATCTCGCTGTTGCTGAAGCGCCCGCCGGGCCGTGAAGCCTACCCGGGTGACGTGTTCTACCTGCACAGCCGCCTGCTGGAGCGCGCTGCGCGCGTGTCCGAGGAATACGTGGAGAAGTTCACCCAGGGTGCGGTGAAAGGCAAGACCGGGTCGCTGACCGCGCTGCCGATCATCGAAACCCAGGCCGGCGACGTGTCCGCGTTCGTGCCCACCAACGTCATCTCGATCACCGACGGGCAGATCTTCCTGGAAACCGACCTGTTCAACGCGGGCATCCGCCCGGCGGTGAACGCCGGTATTTCGGTGTCGCGAGTCGGCGGCGCCGCCCAGACCAAGATCATCAAGAAGCTGTCCGGCGGCATCCGCATCTCGCTGGCCCAGTACCGCGAGCTGGCTGCGTTCGCGCAGTTCGCTTCCGACCTTGACGAAGCCACCCGCAAGCAGCTCGAGCGCGGCCAGCGCGTCACCGAGCTGATGAAGCAGAAGCAGTACCAGCCGATGTCCATTGCCGACCAGGCGCTGTCGATCTACGCGGTCAACGAGGGCTACCTGGACGACGTGCCGGTGAACAAGCTGCTGGCGCTGGAAGCAGGCCTGCACGCCCACTTCGCCAATACGCAGGGCGAGCTGATCAACCGGATCAACGCCACCGGCGACTGGAACGACGACATCGAAGCCGCCTTCAAGGCCGGCATCTCCGAGTTCAAGACGACGGGTAGCTGGTAGTAGAACCGGGATTCGAGATTCGGGATTGGTGATTCAAACAAGCCAATCACGATTCACGAATCACGAATCCCACGAGCGGAGCGACTAATGGCAAACGGCAGGGAAATCAAAACCAAGATCAAGAGCGTGCAGAACACCCGCAAGGTGACGCGCGCGCTGGAAATGGTTTCGGCCTCGAAGATCCGCAAGGCGCAGGACCGGATGAAGGCCTCGCGTCCGTACGCGCGGGCCATGAAGCAGGTCATTGGCCATCTGGCGCAGGCGAACTCCGAATATCAGCACCCGTTCCTGGTCGAGCGCACCGAGATCAAGCGCGTCGGCTACGTCATCGTGTCGTCGGACCGCGGCCTGGCTGGCGGCCTCAACAACAACCTGTTCCGCAAGCTGCTGGGCGAATTGCGCCAGTGGCAGGACAAGGGTGCGGAAGTCGACATGGTCACCATCGGCCAGAAGGCGTCCGCGTTCTTCCGCCGGATCAAGGTCGGCATGCTGGCCAGCGTGACCCACCTGGGCGACAGGCCGCAGCTGGAACAGCTGGTCGGCGTGGTCAAGGTGATGCTGGACGCCTACGAGTCCGGCAAGGTCGACCGCGTGTACCTGGTCTACAACGAGTTCGTGAACACCATGACCCAGCGCGCGGCTTTCGACCAGCTGCTGCCGTTGCCCGTTTCCGATACCCAGGTCAGCCAGGATACCCAGGCCACCCAGGTCAACCGGCACGATTGGGACTACATCTACGAACCCGACGCCGCGACCGTGCTGGAGCACGTGCTGAAGCGTTACGTCGAGTCGCTGGTTTACCAGGCGGTGCTGGAGAACGTGGCCTCCGAACCCGCCGCGCGCATGGTGGCCATGAAGTCGGCCAGCGACAACGCCACCACGCTGATCGGTGACCTGCAGCTGGTCTACAACAAGGCCCGGCAGGCGGCGATCACCCAGGAAATTTCAGAAATCGTCGGCGGCGCGGCCGCTGTTTAGCCGGGAATCGGGAATCGGGAATCGGGAATCGTCAAAGCATTGCATGTGATCCTCCCATTCCCGAATCCCGAATCCCGAATCCCGAATCCCGAACCAACGAATCAAACAAAGTTAGCGGAGTTACACAATGAGCAACCAAGGCAAGATCGTCCAGATCATCGGCGCCGTCGTCGACGTCGAGTTCGCACGTACCGACGTGCCGAAGATTTACGACGCATTGAAGGTTGATGGCACCGCCATCACCCTGGAAGTGCAGCAGCAGCTGGGCGACGGCATCGTGCGCACCATCGCGCTCGGCTCTACCGACGGCCTTAAGCGCAACCTGCTGGCCAGCAACACCGGCAAGGCCGTGTCAGTGCCGGTTGGCGAAGGCACCCTGGGCCGGATCATGAACGTGCTGGGCGAGCCGATCGACGAAGGCGGCCCGGTCGAGGCCAGCGAATACTGGGAAATCCACCGCCCCGCGCCGGCCTATGCAGACCAGTCTTCGGGTAACGACCTGCTGGAGACCGGCATCAAGGTGATCGACCTGATGTGCCCGTTCGCCAAGGGCGGCAAGGTGGGTCTGTTCGGCGGCGCCGGCGTCGGCAAGACCGTGAACATGCTGGAGCTGATCAACAACATTGCCACCGAGCACAGCGGCCTGTCGGTGTTCGCCGGCGTTGGCGAGCGCACCCGCGAAGGCAACGACTTCTACCACGAGATGATCGAGTCGGAAGTGATCAAGCCCGGCAACCTGAAGGAATCCAAGGTCGCGATGGTCTACGGCCAGATGAACGAGCCGCCGGGCAACCGCCTGCGCGTGGCCCTGACCGGCCTGACCATGGCCGAATACTTCCGCGACGAGAAAGACGCCGACGGCAAGGGCCGCGACGTGCTGTTCTTTGTCGACAACATCTACCGCTACACCCTGGCCGGCACCGAGGTCTCGGCGCTGCTGGGGCGCATGCCGTCGGCCGTGGGCTACCAGCCCACCCTGGCCGAGGAAATGGGCGTGCTGCAGGAGCGCATCACCTCCACCAAGACCGGTTCCATCACCTCGATCCAGGCCGTGTACGTGCCCGCGGACGACCTGACCGACCCGTCGCCGGCCACGACCTTCGCCCACCTGGACGCCACCGTGGTGCTGTCGCGAAACATCGCCTCGCTGGGCATTTACCCGGCGGTTGACCCGCTGGACTCCACCAGTCGCCAGCTCGATCCGAACGTCATCGGCAACGAGCACTACGACACCGCGCGCCGGGTGCAGTCCACCCTGCAGAAGTACAAGGAGCTGAAGGACATCATCGCCATCCTTGGCATGGACGAGCTGTCCGAGGAGGACAAGCAGGCCGTGTCGCGCGCGCGCAAGATCGAGCGCTTCTTCAGCCAGCCGTTCCACGTGGCCGAAGTGTTCACCGGCTCGCCGGGCAAGTACGTGTCGCTGAAGGACACCATCCGCGGCTTCAAGGCGATCGTCGACGGCGAGTACGATCACCTGCCCGAGCAGGCGTTCTACATGGTGGGCGGCATCGAGGAAGCGGTAGAGAAAGCGAAGAAGATGGCGGAGAAGGGCTGAGAGCCGGGATTAGGGATCAGGGATTGGGGATTCCTAAAACCTAGTGCTGTAGGGCGGGGAATTGGAATGGGGGAATCGAGAATCTTAAAAGCATCCGTGCTTTAGCCAATCCCGAATCCCTATTCCCTCACAACGAACAAAGCGAGAGAAACATGGCAAGCACCATCCGTTGCGACATCGTCAGCGCCGAGCAGGAAATCTTCCGTGGGGACGCCACCATGGTCGTGGTCACCGGTGAGCTGGGTGAGCTGGGCATCGTCCCGCGCCACGCGCCGCTGATCACCCGCCTGAAGCCGGGCAAGGTGGTGGTGACGCTGCCCAGCGGCGAACAGCTGGACTTCGCCATTGGTGGCGGCATCCTGGAGGTACAGCCGCAGGTGGTGACCGTGCTGGCCGACACCGCCATCCGCGCCACCGATATCGACGAGGCCGCCGTGCGCACCGCCATGGAAGAGGCCGAGCGCATCCTGGCCAATCGTGGCGAGGCCATGGACGTGGCCGAAGCGCAGCAGAAGCTGGTCGAGGCAACCGTGCAGATGCAGGCGCTGGAGCGTCTGCGCAAGAACCTCAAACACTGAGTTTCTGCTGCCGGGGCAACGCAAGAACGCCGGCCCAGTGCCGGCGTTTTCGTTTTTCACCTGTACACCACGTGGCGCCACAGGAAAAAACCCACTGCGGCCAACGTGGCCTCGACCAGCGGCTTGACCAGCCACGCCTGCTGCAGTCCCAGCCGCGCCTCCACGGCCGAGATGAGCAGGGTGCTGACCACGGTCAACAGCAGCCAGATGCCCAGGAACTTGAGGAAGCGGGGCCAACCCAGCCGTGCCTGCCCGTCCTGCGCGAAAGTCAGCCGACCATTCAACCAGAAGCCCAGCAGCGCGCCGGCCACGCGGCCGGCCAAGTTGCCGGGCGCCACCGGCACGCCCTGCGCGGTGGCCGCAACAAACACCGCCCAGTCCAGCAGCAGCTGCAGGGCACCCACCAGCAGGAACAACGCGCCTTGACGCCGCATGCCCATCAACGGCCTGCCCGAAACCATGGAGGCGCCATGCTACCCGTTGATATGCCCTAAAATCCGCGGTGCAGACAAACCCTGGTTGAAGCGAATATGGCCGCACCCCTGCACGTCATCATCCTCGCCGCCGGCGAAGGCAAGCGCATGCGCTCCTCGCAGCCCAAGGTGCTGCAGCCGATCGCCGGGCAGCCGATGCTGGCCCAGGTCATCGCCGCGGCGCGCACGCTGGGCCCTGCGGGCATCCACGTGGTGCATGGCCATGGCGGTGAGCTGGTCCAGGCCGCCTTTGCCGACCAGGCGGACCTGCACTGGGCGCACCAGGCCCAGCAGCTCGGCACCGGTCACGCGGTGGAGCAGGCCATGCCCGCGGTGCCGGATGCGGCCACCGTGCTGGTGCTGTACGGCGACGTGCCGCTGATCCGCGGCGAAACGCTCAAGCGCCTGCTGCAGGCGCCCGGCCGCCTGGCCGTGCTGGTCGCCGAACTGGCCGATCCCAGCGGATACGGCCGCATCGTGCGCGATGCCGAAGGCCGCGTCGCTGCGATCATCGAGCAGAAGGATGCAGACGAGGAGCAGCGCCGCATCAGCGTGGTCAACACCGGCATCATCGCCGCCGACTCCACCGCGCTGAAGCGCTGGCTGGCGCACCTGAACAAAGACAACGCGCAGGGCGAGTACTACCTCACCGACGTGTTCGCCGCCGCCGCCAGTGAATTCAGCGCCGCAGAAATGGTCATGGTCACTGAGCCCATCGAAGCCGAAGGCGCCAACGATCCCTGGCAGCTCGCGCAGCTGGAGCGCGCCTTCCAGCTGCGCCAGGCGCGTGCAATCTGCGCACAGGGCGCGCGCCTGCTGGATCCCGCGCGCTACGACCAGCGCGGTACGGTCAGCGTCGGCCGCGATGTGGAGATCGACGTGAACGTGGTGCTGGAAGGCACGGTTGAACTCGGCGACGGGGTACGCATCGGCCCGTTCACCCGGCTCAAGGACGTCAAGCTTGGACCGGGTACGCTGGTGCGTGCGCACTGTGATCTGGACGGCGTGGTGACCGAAGGCGCTGCGCAGATCGGCCCGTATGCGCGCCTGCGCCCCGGCACGGTGCTGGCCGCCGGCGTGCACATCGGCAACTTTGTCGAGACCAAGAAGACCACGCTGGGTGCGGGCAGCAAGGCCAACCACCTCACCTACCTGGGCGATGCGGTGATCGGCAGCGGCGTCAACATCGGCGCCGGCACCATCACCTGCAACTACGATGGGGTGAACAAGGCCATCACCACGATCGAGGACGGCGCCTTCATCGGCTCCAACTCGGCGCTGGTGGCCCCGGTCACCATCGGCGCGAACGCGACCATCGGCGCCGGCTCGGTGATCGGCAAGGATGCGCCGGCGGACAAGCTCAGCGTGACCCGCGCACCGCAGACGACCCTGGAAGGCTGGCAGCGGCCGACGAAGCAGTGACATAGTGGCCGACATTGCGATTCGTGCGGGATGCGCGGCCGACATCGGCCGCCTGCTGGATATCGAACGCAGTGCCGCTGCCCTGTTACTCGAACACGGCGCCCACGACCTGTTCGCCATGCACAGCCTGTCTGCTGACGACCTGCAGCGCGGAATCGACAGCCGCATGCTGACGGTTGCCGAGGTGGGATCGCAGGCGGTTGGCTTCGCGCTGTGCGGCGAGGTGGATGGCCAGGCGTATCTGTTTGAAATGGACGTGCTGCCCGAGGTCGGCAGGCGCGGCATTGGCAGTGCCCTGCTCGAGTCGGTGTGCGCGCAAGCTGGCGCACGCGGCTGCGCCACGATCAGCCTGGTCACGCTGCGGAACGTGCCGTGGAATGCGCCCTTTTACGCGGCCCGTGGCTTCTACGAACTGCCGATATCCAGGCACGGGCCGCAGCTTGCACAGCTGATCGCGCACGAGCAGATGCTTGGCTTCCCGATGCAGCTGCGCGTGGTCATGCAGCGCGGCGTGCAGTCGGCCGCGCCGCTGCCAACCGCACCCTAGGCTAGTCCGGCAGCTGGATCGCCACGCACAGGCCGCCGCCTTCTTTGGCGTATCGCGGCTATAGCCTCCTCCAGCTATGCCGCGAACCAGGGTGACCTGCGCGACGGACGGCGCGCGCTGCGCGTCCAGCGCCGCGCATTTGACCTCCGGCTGCAGGCTGGCCAAGGCGAAGCCCTGCTGGGCCCGCACCTGCACCAGTCCCAATCCTCGCCGCCAGCGCGGTCCGTGGCCCTTTGCCCGCAGTTCGCCCAAGGCGGAGATGTGGCGTTGGCGTTAGCTTGTGCCGCACGCGGCTTTAAACATCGGGTTACACTTCAACCAACCCATCTCTATTTCAATAGGCTGAAGCGATGAAAACATTGTTCTTGTTGCCCGTCGGTTTTTCAATAGCGCTTGCAGGCTGCGCCACCATTGCTGGCCCCAGCGAGCAGCCTGTCAGTGTGACCGCGAGTACCGGCAGTGCAGAAGTCAAAGATGTTGCCTGCACATTGTCGAACGACCGTGGTAGCTGGAATATGGTGGCGCCCGGGCGGGTTGTCATCACCAAAAGCGCTTCCCCGCTGACGGTGAGTTGCGAGAAGCGTAATGTCGGCGCTGGAGTCGCCACACTGACTTCGTCAAGATCTGCGATTGTGGGCGCATCCGTACTCACCGCTGGCAGTGTGTTAGGCGCTGCCACCGGCGCGACCATGACAACACTTTCTGAGGAGTCTTATTTGTACCCCACCTCCGTCGTAGTCACCTTGGTAAAGTAATGCAACCAGCTGCATAGGCTGTACAACAAGAGGCGGCTGTGTAATCTTTTCGCTGAATGTAGCACATTGGCTCTGGGAAGCTATGTCCAAAAATTGCAAGTCATTTTTACTGTTGCAGGCCGCGGCGGATACAGCGCGGTCCATCGCGCCGACGCGAAGAACTGAAAGTTCATCATCGGCCGAATGACCAAAGACATTCTTTCGTTTCGCACGGATGAATTGACCTGATTAGAACGCTTTATAGCTCCGGCTGCGTTGTTTCCGGTGGCGATGCTTACACACTGGAAGCTTAAAATGCTTCGCAGGTGTTTGCGGCTCTGCATGCGGGCTGATAATCCGGTGAGGGTTTGTCAGCTGACTACGTAATCGGCGTGCCAACGCCAAGTGCCTGAATTTCCAGCGCTTGGCCATCAGCAAAGTGTCCGCGCGGACACGGTACGCGTCCGTGCTGACAGCCTGGCGGGGTGCAGCCTTTACAATGTGCACCTGGCCCAAGGAGCAGAACGGCATGTGTGGAATAGTGGGTGCAATCGCGGATCGCGACGTGGTGCCGGTCCTGATCGAGGGTCTGAAGCGTCTTGAATATCGCGGCTATGACTCGGCCGGCATCGCCGTGGTCCAGGGCGCGCAGGTCAATCGCGTGCGCCGCACCGGCCGGGTCGCCGAGATGGAGGGCGCGGCGCTGGCCGAAGGGTTCCATGCGCACTTGGGCATTGGCCACACCCGCTGGGCCACCCATGGCGGCGTGACCGAGGCCAACGCACATCCGCACATCAGCCACGGCGTGGCCCTGGTCCATAACGGCATCATCGAGAACCACGACGAACAGCGCGAGCGCCTGCGCCAGCTGGGCTACGTGTTCGAGTCGCAGACCGACACCGAAGTCATCGCCCACCTCATCCACCACTACCAGCAGCAGGGCAACGATCTGCTCGCCGCGCTACAGCACGCGGTCAAGGACCTGACCGGGGCCTACGCGCTGGCCGTGGTCAGCGCCAATGAACCCGGGCGCATCGTCTGCGCGCGCATGGGCTGCCCGCTGCTGGTCGGCCTGGGCGAGGGCGAGAACTTCGTTGCCTCCGACGTGTCGGCCATCCTGCAGGCCACCCGTCGGGTGATCTTCCTGGAAGAGGGCGACACCGCCGAAATCACCCGCGCCGGCGTGCGCGTGTTTGACGAGCACGGCGTTGAAACCGCACGCGACGTGCACGTGTCCGACGTGTCGCTGGCTTCGCTGGAGCTGGGCCCGTACCGCCACTTCATGCAGAAAGAAATCCACGAGCAGCCGCGTGCGCTGGCCGACACCATCGAGGCGGTCATCGACGGCGGCTTCGTGCCCGAGCTGTTCGGCGCCAACGCCGGGTCCGTGCTGCGCGACATCGAAGGCGTGCAGATCCTGGCCTGCGGCACCAGCTATTACGCCGGCCTCACCGCGCGCTACTGGATCGAAGCCATCTCCGGCCTGCCGTGCAGCGTGGAAATCGCCAGCGAATACCGCTACCGCGCCGCCTACGCCAATCCCAAGCACCTCATCGTCACCATTTCCCAGTCCGGTGAAACCCTGGACACGATGGAAGCGCTGAAGTACGCCAAGTCGCTGGGCCACCGGCATACGCTGTCGATCTGCAACGTGCCCGAGAGCGCCATCCCGCGCGCCAGCGAGCTGGTCTGCTACACCCGCGCCGGGGCCGAGATTGGTGTCGCCTCCACCAAGGCCTTCACCACCCAGCTGGCGGTGCTGTTCCAGCTGACCGTGGTGCTGGGCAAGCTGCACGGCAAGGTCGATGCGGAGGCCGAAGCCGAGTATCTAGAGCAGCTGCGCTTCCTGCCGGGCAGCGTGCAGCACGCGCTGAACCTGGAGCCGCAGATCGCGCTGTGGGCGGAAAAGTTCGCCAGCAAGCACAACGCGCTGTTCCTGGGCCGCGGCCTGCACTATCCCATCGCCCTGGAAGGGGCGTTGAAGCTCAAGGAAATCACCTACATCCACGCAGAGGCCTATCCGGCCGGCGAGCTCAAGCACGGCCCGCTGGCGCTGGTGGATGCGGAAATGCCGGTGGTGGTGCTTGCGCCCAACGACCGGCTGCTGGAGAAAGTGAAGTCCAACATGCAGGAAGTGCACGCACGCGGCGGCCAACTGTTCGTGTTCACCGACCAGGACAGCAACTTCAGCGAGTCCGAAGGCGTGCACGTGATCCGCACCCCGCGCCACGCCGGCGTGCTCAGCCCCATCGTGCACACCATCCC
>JAJAZJ010000167.1 GCA_026785795.1 Pseudoxanthomonas sp. | reverse complement strand
TGCGCACGCTATGGGCAGCACTACAACGTTGGTTCGCTGCCGCGGCAGTTCGGGCAGGTGATCTGGCGGATCCTGCGCCACGCCTGGCCCAGCAGCCCCCCGGCGCAGCGCGCACGCGCTCCTTCTCCTGCTCCTGCTTCTGCAGGATCAGTCCTCAACTGATAACGTGCGGGTGGCGGGCCACGCTAACCCGCTCACCCGTTTATCGCTCCGTCGGCGGAAGTGCGCTTCCCGTGCCGGCCAGAATGGCGGCGACCCGCTGGTCGTAGTCCGGCGGGAAATCCAGTATCTGGCGCCGCTCCCGGTCGCCTGCTGCTCCAGCCCGCGCTGCGCGGGCGGGTAGCGGCGAAAAAAGGTGGCCACCACGTCATTGCTGACTTAGGCGTTGGTGTACCAGAAGCCGTGCGAGCACCAGCTCAGGTCGGGCAAGCGGGCTTGCCATCAGCCGCATTGGCCGCTGGCAGATCGCCAGACCGCAAGCGATCAGCAGCAGCACATGCGGGCAGCAACACTTCTGCCGCGCAATTACGGCAGGCATACAGGCGGGGCGTGGGCAGGTTTCATGCGGCCTGTCCAGGACAGGGGTGGGGATGCGACGCAAGCCCGCATTCCCGGCAGCCCTCAGGATGCCTGAACGGGCCGCTTGCGGGGAAGTGCAGCGGCCTGGATGCACGGTGGTCCGAGGCCAGGATCGGGAACGAGCCGGGCGCTCAGTCTATGAACTGCAGCCGCGCCAGCTCGGCGTAGAGTCCACCTTCGGCGATCAGCTGGGCATGGGTGCCCTGGGCGATGATCCGGCCACGGTCCATGACCACGATGCGATCCGCCTTCAGCACGGTTGCCAGGCGATGCGCGATCACCAGCGTGGTGCGGCCCTGCATCAGCCGCTCCAGTGCGCTCTGCACCGCCCGCTCGCTCTGCGCATCCAGCGCGCTGGTCGCCTCGTCCAGCAGCAGGATGGGGGCATCCTTGAGCAGCGCGCGGGCGATGGCAATGCGCTGCTGCTGGCCACCGGAGAGGCGTGCGCCGCGCTCGCCCAGTTCGCTGGCAAAGCCTTCCGGCAGTTCGCCGATGAAGCCATCGGCCTCCGCCGATTCGGCGGCGGCCACCAGTTCGGCTTCACTGGCATCCAGCTTGCCGTAGCGGATGTTGTCCGCGGCGCTGGCGGCGAAGATGGTGGGCTGCTGCGGCACCAGCGCGATGTGCTCGCGCAGGTCGGCCGGGTCCACCTGGCGCAGGTCCACGCCATCGATGCGCACGCTTCCGGACTCGGCGTCGTGGAAGCGCAGCAGCATGGAAAACACGGTGCTTTTGCCCGCCCCTGATGGCCCCACCAGCGCGACCGTTTCGCCTGGCTGCACCTGCAGGTCGAAGCCATCCAGCGCCGGGATGTCCGGGCGTGCAGGGTAGTGGAACACGACGTGGTCAAAGCGGATTTCGCCGCGCAGCGGCAGCGGCAGCCGGACGGGATGCCTGGGCGGGGCGATGCTGCTGGTTTCCTGCAGCAGCTCGGCAATCCGGCCCATGCCGCCGGATGCGCGCTGCAGCTCGTTCCAGACTTCTGCCAGGGCGCCGATCGAGCCGCCGCCGATCAGGGCATACAGCACGAACTGACCCAGAGTGCCGGCGGTCATCCGCCCGTTGATCACATCATGCGCGCCCGACCACAGGACCAGCACGATCGCACCGAAAATCAGGGTGATGGCCGCAGCGGTGACCAGGGCCTGCGCGCGGATGCGCTTGCGCGCAGTTTCCACGGCGACCGCGACTGCGGCGCCGAAGCGGCTGCGCTCGTACGGCTCGCGTGCATGGGCCTGCACCGTGCGCACCGCGCCCAGGGTTTCACTGGCCAGGGTGTTCGCATCGGCCACCCGGTCCTGGCTGGCGCGCGAGGCTTTCTCCAGGCGGCGGCTGCCCAGCACGATCGGCAGCACCGCCAGCGGAATGCCGATCAGGGCGTAGGCCGCCAAGCGCGGGTTGGTGACGAACAGCATGGTCAGGCTGCCGACCACGGTGACGCAGCTGCGCAGGGCCACCGACATGCTGGTGCCGACCACGTTGCGCAGCAGTTCGCTGTCCGCCGAGAGTCGCGAGACCAGTTCGCCGCTGCGGGTAAGGTCGTGGAAGTCAGCGCCCAGCCCGATCAGGTGCCCGTAAAGCGTCTTGCGCAGATCGGCAACAACGCGTTCACCCAGCAGGGATACAAGATAGAAGCGCGCTGCGCTGGCCAGGGCCAGGACCACAGCCACGATAAACAGGAACAGGAACGCGCGGTCGATGTTGCTGCCGCTGGAGAACCTCTGGTCGATCATGCGCCCGAATGCCCAGGGCAGGCTCAGGGTGGCGGCCGAGGCCACCGCCAGCGCCACCAGCCAGGCGCTGAACAGACCGCTGTGCTGGCGCACGAACGGCCACAGGGCGCGCAGGCTGCCAAGTTTGGCCTTGGGGCTGGCGGCGCTGGTGTCCTGCTTGATCGGTGCTGCTTGGTCGGGGAGTACGGCAGGGGAATTCATCAGGCATCCGATACGGTGACACGCACACGCTTACGGGTGGCGTCATGCAGGCAGGTTTTCAAGGCACCGGCGCTTGCCGCGTGAAGCCGCAGGTGCAAGCCGTCTTCAGCTTGGAGGCCGTGGATCATGGCTCCAGCAGTGGTGCAAGATCGTCCGGTATCGGTTGCCGGGGGTGTTCGCGGATGAAGCCCTGCAGGCTCTGGCGTGCCGCCTCGATATCGCCAAGTCCATAGCGGGTACGGATAAGCTCCAGCCATTGCGCCGCCGGCAGTTCGGCGTCATCCGAGACCGGCACCTGCAGGTCGGTGCGCTGGAGTCGCGAGCCCGTCACCTCAACCTGATCCACGCCGCGGCCCTCGAGTGCCGTGCTTCTCTGCTTGGCCTCGGCCTGGGCCTGGGCCTCAGCCTTGGTTGATTCGGGTTGCCTTGCCCGTGTTGCACCGCCTGTGCTGCTGTTGGACTCGGCCGACAAAACTTCGTCTTCCGCAGGAAACGCGCGTGCGCTGTCCATGGCAGGGGCCGGATCCGGCTGCGGCATGGGTGCGGGTGCTGCCGGCGGAGCCGGCGGTGGCGGGGCGTAGATGTCCATCGCCCGCGGCGTGGGAGCTACCGCGCCTGCGGGACGTGCCGGCACAACGGTCTGCGGGGCCGGGCTTGCTGGCACAACCTTCGGGGCAGCGGCTGGTTTGGCAGACTGCCGCGATTCCGATGGCGAAGGAATGTCGGGGGGCGCTTGAATCTCGCCCAGCGGGGCCGGCGCCTGGTCAGTTGCCGCCGCTGCAGTGTCCGGGCCAGGAACCTGCGCGACTTCAGCTGCCGCGACCGGTGCTTCGGAATGGACGACGGTCTCCTGCAGTGGCCGCAGCTGCCATGCCACGCCCACCGCCAGCACCAACGAGGCGGCCACGCCCATGGCGGCTGGCCAGCGGGCCCTGCGCCTGCTCACGGGGGCGGTAGCGACGGACGCGTGGGCAGCGGCGAGGATGCGCGCATCCAGCGCCGGCGATGGCTCACCATTGGGCCCCAGCCTGGCGGTCAGGCGGGCCAGCTCGCGCTCTTCGTCGCTCAATGGTTGCTCTGGGAAACGGTTCATTCGTCCAATCTCGTGCGTAACTTGTCCATCGCGTAGCGCAACCTCGATTTGACGGTTTCCCGGCCAACGCCGGTGATCTCGGCGATCTGTTCCAGGCTGAGCTCCTGTTCAAGCCGCAGCTGCAGCACTTCGCGCTGTTCATCGGGTAGTTCCGCCAGCGCCAGCTGCAGGCGTCTGCGTTGTTCAAAATCGGACAGGTGGCGTTCCGGTGTATCCGGATCGGGCACCCGGGCGGCACGCTCGTCGCCGTCTGCGGGCGCAGGAGGGCGGTGTTTGAGGCCACGCCAGTGGTCGGTAAGCCGATTGTGCGCGATGCGGAACATCCATGTAGTGAATGCAGCCTCCGGCTTCCATCCGGCGCGCGCGGTGATCACCCGCTGCCAGACGTCCTGGAAGAATTCATCGGCCAGCGCCGGGTCGCGCAGTTGGCGCAGCAGAAAGCCGTACAGCGGCCTGCGGTGACGCGCGTAGAGCTGTTCGAAAGCGGCCACGTCGCCAGCGGCATAGGCCAGCATCAGGGCTTCGTCGGCGGGTTCCGGAGCGTCATTCACGGCAACAAGCGTAAGCCCTGTGCCGGCATCCGCATAGCCGGGCGGGTGCGCCGCGCAGCGGGGCGAGCCGACCGCCTGCAGGCCGGCGCGGCGGGCTGCTGGGTGAAAACGGGTTCGGGGCGTCGCGCCATGCATAGAAGCTGATAACGTTCATCGTGCGCATTTGGGGTCCGCCGCGCAGATTGCATGGCCTGGCTGATCGCCGCCGTCAAGAGGTATACGTGCCGCTTTCCAGTACCGACATCGCGAAAACCCGCTCGTCCGCCGATGTCAGCCCGGCTGGGGAGGATACGCCTGCAACCTCGATTGACCGCGTTGTCGCGCTGCTGCGTGGCCTGCTTGGTGAGAGCTCGGAGGTCGCGGTGTGCTGGCGGGACTGGGCCTTGGGCAGCGGTAACGCGGCATCGCCAGGCGCTGGCCAGGCGCTGCGCAAGCTGGCCGAACAGGCCCTTTCAGACCCTGCCGCCGAAGCCAGCGAAGCGCTGCTGATCGCCCACGCCTGGGATAACCAGGATCGCAATGCACGCATGGCCGTGGCCGCCGCGCTGCCCATGCCCATGGCCGATGCCGAGCGCGAATCATGGCTTGCCCTGGCCAAGACTCTGGTGGTCGCCACCCTGGATGCCTCCCGGGCCCAGGCGCGCATCGTCTCACTGGAAAAATCCAAACGCCTGCAGCAGGCACTTTACGAGATTGCCGACCTGGCCAGCGCGGACATGGAAATGCCGGAGATGCTGCGGCGGATCCACGCGGTGGTCGGTTCGCTGATGTATGCCGACAGCTGCTACATCGTGCTGTATGACGACCAGCGCCACAGCGTGCGCTTCCTGCACTTTGTCGACCAGATGGATACCTATGTCTGCGACCCGGAGCGCGAGTACATCGAGCAGGAGATGCCGAACAGCATGACCTTCGCCCTGCTTCGGCATGGCCAGCCTTTACGCGGGCCATCCAGCGCAATCAGGCAGAAGCTCGGGGTGGTGCGCGATGCCATGCATGGCCCGGACAGCCTGGACTGGCTGGGGGTGCCGATGCGCCGTGAGGACCGCATCTGTGGCGCCATCGTGGTGCAAAGCTACGACACGCCGTCGTGCTATGCGGATGAAGACCGCGCCCTGCTGGGCTACGTGGCCCAGCACATCCTCACCGCCCTGGACCGCAAGCATGCGCACGTGGACCTGGAGCGGAGAATCGAACTGCGCACCCACGAGCTGCAGCGCACCAACCGTGATCTACAGGCCGAGATCCTCGAGCGCAAGCGTGCCGAGAAGCTGCAGCGCGCGCTGTTCCGTATCGCCGAGCTGGCCATTACCTCCGAAAGCCTGGAGCGATTCTATGCCGATGTGCACACGGTAGTGGATGACCTTATCTATGCACGCAATTTCTATATCGCACTGCTCTCAGACGACGGCGAGTCGCTGGAATTCGCGTACTCCATCGACGAACGCGAGCCGGTGCGGCCGTCACGCAAGTTGACCAATGGCCTGACCGAATACGTGATTAGGCAGCAGCGGGCGCTGCTGGCAGACCGGGCGCGGCTGGTGGAACTGGCTGGGGAGGGCGAGCTGGAGGAGCAGGGCGCGCTCGCCTACAGCTGGCTGGGCGTGCCCCTGTTCCGTGACGATGAGGTGGTGGGGGTGATCGCCGTGCAGAGTTACTCGCCGGACGTCAGCTTCAGCCCACATGACCAGAAGCTGC
>JAJAZJ010000166.1 GCA_026785795.1 Pseudoxanthomonas sp. | reverse complement strand
GAGCAGGTGTCGGTATCCTCGCCCACCAGGCATCCGGGACGCGTGGCATCTGCAGTCACGTTCTTGCCCTGTTGCGCGCCGTCTATTGGGGGTTAACGGTTCGCGATTCGTCACAAGTCGAATCCGCCCCGTCAAGCGGTTGATATGACGGAATACGGCGTTGCTGGTCGGCGTATGCCAGTCGCTTGACGCCGCGACCGGCTCAAGGTCTGCTTTCGTAGCCAGCAGAGTTTTCTTCTGACTCGCCCGGTAAAGGAACACCTCATGAAAGGTTTCGTCGATAACATCGAGCAACTGACGCTGGACAACGCCGGTTTCCGTCGGGTGCTCTACAGCGGCAAGCACCTGCAGCTGGTGCTGATGGCCGTGCAGCCAGGCGAGGACATCGGCGAGGAAGTGCATGCCGGGCACGACCAGTGCTTCCGCATCGAATCCGGCCAGGGTGAAGTGCTGACCGACGCCACCCGCCGCGCGGTGCAGGAAGATGACGCGATCATCGTGCCCGCAGGCGCCCGCCACAAGATCAGCAACACCGGCGACGCCCCGCTCACGCTGTACACGATCACTGCGCCGCCCAACCACCGCGACGGCGTGGTCCAGGCGACCAGGGCCGCTGTCAGCGAAGAGCACTTGACCAGCGAATAGCCCAGGACTGCGCCTCTGGTTCTCGCAGGGGCCAGGCCCGCTCAGTTGGCGAGGGAGTAGGCGGCCAGGGCGAAGGCCAGCGCCGCCATGGTCGTGGCAATCAGCACAAGTTGATTCGATTTCCGCAGCCGCTGCTCCGCGCGCTCCGCGCCCAGCTGCAGCACCTCGATGGTCTTCTGCATGTCGGTGGCCAGCTTGCGGATGGAGTCGGCGTTCTGGGTGGCTGCATCCTGCAGCTCGACGATCTGTGCGCCGATGAGATCCATACGCAGCTGCTGCGAGTTGTCCAGCTGCGGCGGCGTGCGCGTGAACAGCGGGCGCGCCAGCTTGATGATTTCCGGCAGGTAGGGAGCGGCGATGGTGATCCAGGTGGCAGCCATGGCTTTAATCCTTCTTGGGGAAGCAGGTTTTTAGCACGAGGCTGATGATTGCGCTGACCGAATCTTCGTCGCTGGCATGTACATTCATGGGTGTCTCCTTTAAATTTATTCGTCCTCGCAGGAGCTGCGCAAGCTGCGACCTTAGCTTAGGGGAACGATGAAAAACGATCGAAGCTGAATTTTCGTGGTCGCAGCTTGCGCAGCTCCTACAGGGTTTGCGCTATCTAAGAGTGGTGGCGAACACGGTGATTTCCTCGCGGTCGTGGTACAGCTGCCTGGCGCGTACTCTCACGGGTTTTTCGGCTTGCTCGGCGAACAGCTCCAGGCACAGCTGGGTTTCGTCCCAGCGCTTCTTCATCGGCAGCTTAAGATTGAACACGCTGTGCCTGCACCAGCCTTCGCGGAACCATGTGGCCATGCGTTCGGCCACGCGGCGGGGCTGTTCCACCATGTCGCAGACCATCCAGTCCAGCGCTTTGGAAGGTTTCCACTGGAAACCGTCGGCACGCAGGTGTTCCACCAGGCCACTGTCCATCACGTTCTGGCGCAGCGGGCCATTGTCCACGCTGGTCACGCGCAGGTGGTGGCGGGTCAGGATCCAGGTCCATCCGCCCGGCGCCGCGCCCAGGTCGGCAGCGGTCATGCCGGGTTTCAGCAGGGTTTCGCGTTCCTCCGGAGTCAACAGGGTCAGCAGCGCCTCCTCCAGCTTCAACGCCGAACGCGATGGCGCATCCGACAGCAGCTTCAGGCGCGGAATGCCGAGCGGCCAGCTTGAACTGTCGGCGGGATCGGCCATTGCCAGGAAGGCATGGTTTCCATCGACGAAGACCACGTGCAGTCGCGGCAGTTTCGGGTTCTCTTTGTCGGTCATCAGCCCGACCTTGCGCAGGGCAGGGCGCAGGGCATTGCCGAAGCTTCGCGCCAGTCCGGCAAGGGGCTTGGCGGCGTCCGAATCCGGGTGCTCCACCCACAGGTCGCCGAAGCGTGCGTGTCCCGCCAAGGCCGCCAGCATGGGCGTAATGCGATCCGTGAGGTCCAGATCGCGCAGTTCCGCGATCAGCTGCAGCTTCTGCCGCGCAAAAATCAGTTCGCGCCACGGCAGTGCAGCCGCAAGCGCCGCGCCGTTGTCGCAGATGAAGGTGACGAACGCGCTGTTGCGCTCGGTGCGCGCATAGCCGGCATGTCCGGCATGGGCGGCACGCTCGGTGAGTTCAGCCGCCAGTTCCGGCTCGAAACCCTGACGGCAGTAGCAGAGCAGGCCGGTCATGAGAATGCCTTCAACGGCGCGGGCCATGCTCGTGCGCCCATTGCCATCATGGGAACCAAAGGAAGAGCTCGCGGGCATGGCCCGCTCCTGCAGGAGCGGGGTGCATCAATAGCGTTCCCCACCCTGCAACCCGTAGGCATGCAGCACTTCGCGCGCCTGCTCGCGATGCAGGTCGCGCACCACTTCGATGCCGCGCTGGTTCAGCTCACCCACCCAGTCCGCGGGCAGCGGACCTTCGTCGAATTCGGTCAGCTCCATCACGTCTTCGGCGCGCGCGCCGATCACCAGGCGATCAATGCCTGCCCATAGGGTGGCGCCATAGCATTGGCAGCAGGGCTGTGACGAGGTGGCCAGGGTGACCACGCCGCCCACCGCCTGGTTGAGGCGCGCAGACTGCAGCCGCTGCTGGGCCAGCATGTAGGCCATGATCTCG
Source organism: Pseudoxanthomonas sp. (assembly GCA_026785795.1). GTDB lineage: Bacteria > Pseudomonadota > Gammaproteobacteria > Xanthomonadales > Xanthomonadaceae > Pseudoxanthomonas_A. Next base: position 962 of record JAJAZJ010000166.1, on the reverse strand, counting down.
GCGTGGGCCAGCGACGTATGCTGGGTCAGTACGCGATTGACGCCGACGGAAATGATGCGGTCATCCGGCCCGAACACTGCCGCACCGAAGGGCCCCCCAGTGGCGGCCTCCCGATTGAGGCGTGAGAGATCGATGGCCAGCGCAACCTTGTCGGCGTCACTCGCATACGCGGCGTGCTGATCGACGTGTTCGTGCACCCATGCGGGCAGGGTGAGGTGGATCTGGGCGTACAGCATCGGCGTGGCTATCCGTTGGGAATCGGGGCGTTGCGCAGGCCATTGGCGGCAGGGGCCTCCACGCATTGGCCGTTGTCACACTGGCAGGCACTGATCTGGCGGAACCCGCAGATGCCCATCTGGCCACTTGCCGCACACCGTGCTTGTACCGCTTGCGGATCGGTGGGGCTGTCCTTGTTCACGCAGGCCGGCATGGTTCCGCAGCAGTTTCCCACGTCCTTCACCGCGCAATCCGCGTTTTTGCTGCAGCTCGTGTCCAGCGGATTCCCCAGCTGCGCACCGTGTTCAGGCGATGCGGGCAATGCAGTCGATGAAGGCGATGCAGGCGATGGGGTGATGGGCGTAGCGGAACTGCAGGCGGTGAGCACGGCCAGCAGCAGCAGCAGCGCGGCGGCGGGCAGCAGCGTACGCGGTTCAAATTGTTTCGCGGGCTTCATGAGGCAATGCTTCGTGCTGATGTCGACCAGCGGGGCGTTGATCAGGTACTGCACGCTGCGGCACAGGCAGCCGCCGGTCGTGCACGGCGCTTGCGCGGCCTGGTTCATTTTGACCAGACGTCGCGCAGGGTCACGCTGCGGTTGAACACCGGAGCCTCGGGGCGGTGGTCCTTGCGGTCAGCGACGAAATAGCCGCTACGCTCGAACTGGTAGGACTGCTCGGGCTCTGCCAGCGCAGCGGCCGGCTCCACGTAGCCGTGCACGGTCCTGCGCGAATCCGGGTTCAGGT
>JAJAZJ010000165.1 GCA_026785795.1 Pseudoxanthomonas sp. | reverse complement strand
GCCTGATCCAAAAGGCTCGTGCAAGAGCGCCCCATGGGCGCGAGCTCTTGGCGGAATGCATTGCACAAGCACAGAGCCCGCGCCTATGGGGCGCTCCTGCCGCGTGCAGGATCAGTGCGTGCGCTCGATGGCGTAACGGGCCAGGCCGCGCAGGGCTGCTAGTGCATCGTTTTCCCGCAGGTCATCCAGTGCGCGTTCCGCTGCCTGCGCGTACCCATGTGCACGGCGCTGACTGTACTCCAGGCCGCCTGTGGCGTGGATCGCGGCCAGCACCTCCGGCATGGCGCTTCCGTCGCCCTGGTCGACGATCGCGCGCAGGCGCGTGCGGGCTTCCGGACTTGAGTGGGCCATGGCATGGATCAGCGGCAGGGTGGCCTTGCCCTCGGCCAGGTCGTCTCCCAGGTGCTTGCCCAGCTCGGCGGCGTCTGCGCTGTAGTCCAGCACATCATCGGCAATCTGGAAGGCGTAACCCAGGTTCATGCCATAGTCGTAAAGCTTCTGCTGGACCACAGCGTCCGCACCGGAAGCCATTGCACCGAGCTGGGCGCCCGCCGCGAACAGCACCGCGGTCTTGCGTTCGATCACATTCAGGTAGGCAGCTTCGTCGGTGTCTGGATTGTGGACGTGCAGCAGCTGCAGCACCTCGCCTTCCGCGATCCGGTTGGTGGTGTCCGCCAGGATCTGCATCACCTGCATGCGGTCCAGCTCGACCATCAGCTGGAAGCTGCGCGAATACAGGAAGTCACCCACCAGCACGCTGGGGGCGTTGCCCCACAGCGCATTGGCGGTGCTGCGGCCGCGCCGAAGCGAAGATTCGTCAACCACATCGTCATGCAGCAGGGTGGAGGTATGGATGAATTCGATGATTGCCGCCAGCTGATGGTGTTCGGCGGAAACCGCGCCGCAGGCCCGCCCTGCCAGGGTCACCAGCATCGGCCGCAGCCGCTTGCCGCCGGCGGAGATGATGTGGTCGGCAATCTGGTTGATCAGCACCACATCCGAGGCCAGGCGCCGGCGGATCAGGGCGTCGATGGCCGCCATGTCATCGTCCGCCAGGGTCTGGATCTGGGGCAGGGCCATGGCAGGAAGCGGGGTGTCGACGGCAGTCATGCGGTTCAGCCGGGGGAAGTGGCTGAATTATAAGGGGTAGCCCGTCAGAGAATCCTGACATTGCGGCGCGTGGCCTACGGATAGGCGCCGGGCGCCGGGTATACTTCAATGGAAAGCGCCCGCAATCGGCGGGCATCACCTGACGGAAGACGATATGGCACGCGGCATCAACAAAGTGATCCTGGTCGGCAACCTGGGCAATGACCCGGACACCAAGTACACCCAGGGCGGCATGGCCATCACCCGCATCAGCCTGGCCACCACCAGCGTACGCAAGGACAAGGACGGCAACCAGCAGGAGCGCACCGAATGGCACCGCGTGGTGTTCTTTGGCAAGCTCGGTGAGATCGCCGGCGAATACCTGCGCAAGGGCGGCCAGTGCTACGTGGAGGGCTCCATCCGCTACGACAAGTACACCGGCCAGGACGGGGTGGAAAAATACTCCACCGACATCGTCGCCGACGAACTGCAGCTGCTGGGCGGTCGTGGCGAAGGCGGTGGTGGCAGCAGCGAGCGTCCGCAGCGCGCCGCGCCGCGCCAGGAATCGGCACCTCGCCGCGAAGCGGCGGCGCAGCAGCCGGCAGCGGACTTCGAAGAAGACGATATTCCGTTCTGACCCTGCTCTACGCGGTTGCAGTCAAACCAAAACCATGGAGTTGGATGTGCCCACTTGGCTGATCACCGGCGGTGCCGGGTTCATTGGCGGTAATTTCGTACTGGAAGCGGTGGGCAAGGGCATCCGGGTGATCAACCTGGATGCGCTGACCTATGCCGGCAATCTGGACACCCTTGCCTCGCTGGAAGGCAACCCCAGCCATGTCTTCGTGCACGGCAATATTGGCGACCAGGCGCTGCTGCCGCGCCTGCTGGCCGAGCACCAGCCCGATGCAGTGGTGAATTTCGCCGCCGAAAGCCACGTAGACCGATCCATCGACGGGCCCGGTGCCTTTATCCAGACCAACGTGGTGGGCACCCTGGCCCTGCTGGAAAGCGTGCGCGACTACTGGCGCGGGCTGGAAGGCGCAAGGCGCGGGCAGTTCCGCTTCCTGCACGTGTCCACGGACGAGGTATACGGGTCGCTTGGCGAGACCGGAAAGTTCACTGAAACCACGCCTTACGCCCCCAATTCGCCCTACTCGGCCTCCAAGGCGGCCTCTGACCATCTGGTGCGCGCGTTCCACCACACCTACGGTCTGCCGGTGCTGACCACCAATTGCTCCAACAACTACGGCCCTTACCATTTTCCCGAGAAGCTGATTCCCCTGATCATCGCCCGCGCGCTGGCCGGGGAGCCCCTGCCCGTGTACGGCGACGGCAAGAACGTCCGCGACTGGCTCTATGTCAGCGACCATTGCGCGGCCATCCGCGCGGTCCTGGAAAAGGGCAGGGTGGGCGAGACCTACAACGTGGGTGGCGACGCGGAAATGCAGAACATCGAAGTGGTGGAAACCATCTGCAGCCTGCTTGACCAGCGCCGCCCGCGCGCCGACGGCCAGCCACGCGCCAGCCAGATCAGCTACGTGGCCGACCGGCCTGGCCACGACCGGCGCTACGCGATCGACGCCAGCAAGCTGCACGGAGAGCTGGGCTGGAAGCCCCGGTACACCTTCGAACAGGGCATCGCGCAGACGGTTGACTGGTACCTTGAGCATCAGGACTGGGTGCAGCGCGTGCTGGACGGCAGCTATCGACTGGAACGCATCGGCACGGCCGGCTAGGCCAAGGAGTACACCATGACCCAGCGCAAAGGCATCATCCTCGCCGGCGGCTCCGGCACGCGCCTGTATCCAATCACGCAGACGGTGAGCAAGCAGCTGTTGCCCGTCTACGACAAGCCGATGATCTACTACCCGCTCAGCGTGCTGATGCTGGCCGGCGTGCGCGAGGTGCTGGTCATCAACACCCCGCATGAGCAGTTCCTGTTCAAGCAGCTGCTGGGCGACGGTTCGCAGTGGGGCATGCACATCGAGTATGCGGTCCAGCCAAGCCCGGACGGCCTGGCCCAGGCCTACCTGATCGGCAGGGAATTCGTCGCCGGTCAGCCCAGCTGCCTGGTGTTGGGCGACAACATCTTCCACGGGCACGGCTTGACCGATACCCTGCGGCGCGCCGATGCCCGCGCGCACGGCGCAACCGTATTCGGCTATTGGGTCAGCGACCCGGAGCGCTACGGGGTGGCGGAATTCGATGAGGGCGGCAGGGTGATCGGGCTGGAGGAAAAACCCGCCAAGCCGCGCTCCAACCACGCGGTGACCGGTCTGTATTTCTACGATGGACGCGCCAGCGACTTCGCTGCCTCACTCAAGCCTTCGGCGCGGGGCGAACTCGAAATCACCGACCTCAATCGCTGCTACCTGGAGGACGGCTCGCTGCACCTGGAGCCGCTGGGGCGTGGCTTTGCCTGGCTGGACACCGGCACCCACCAATCGCTGCTGGAAGCCTCCAACTTCATCGAAACCATCGAGGCGCGCCAGGGCCTGCGGGTCTGCTGTCCCGAGGAAATCGCATTTTTCAGCGGCTGGATCGACGCCGCGCAGCTGGAGCAACTGGCCGCACCGCTGGCCAAGAACAGCTACGGACAGTACCTGCTGTCGCTGGCCGGGCGCGGGGTCGTGCGGTGAAAGTGATCGAAACCAGCCTGCCGGGCTGCGTGATCATCGAGCCGGCGGTGTTCGGCGATGAGCGCGGTTTTTTTTTCGAAACCTGGAACGCCGATCGCTACCGCGAGCACGGCTTGCCCACCCAGTTCGTGCAGAGCAACGTATCTGCTTCTGCACGGGGTGTACTGCGGGGCCTGCACTACCAGTGGCCGAATCCGCAGGGCAAGCTGGTGAGCGTGCTGGAGGGCGAGGTGTATGACGTGGCGGTGGATATCCGTCACGGCTCCCCCCATTTCGGGCGCTGGTCAGCCGTGATGCTGAGCGCGCAGAACAGGCGCCAGCTGTGGATACCTGAAGGTTTCGCACACGGTTTCGCTGTGCTTTCGGACCGCGCAATTTTCAGCTACCTGTGCACCGCGCAGTACGACAGGGCGGCAGATGCTGGGGTGCGCTGGAACGATGCCAGGATCGGCATAGACTGGCCCGTCAGCGAACCCCTGCTCTCCGACAAGGACGCGAAGGCACCGTTCCTGGAGGACGTGACGCCGGATCGCCTTCCGGGCTACTCCGAATGAGCAGGATCCTGCTGCTGGGGGCCAATGGCCAGGTGGGCCACAAGCTCAGAAGTAGCCTGTGCAACCTGGGCGAGCTGTTCCCAACCACGCGGAGCGGTGTGGTTGAAGACGACATTGCCTGCGAGATTGCCGATTTCGACCAGCCTGAATCGCTGGCCAGCCTGGTTGACCGTATCTCGCCCGATATAGTCGTCAATGCAGCCGCATATACGGCGGTTGATCGTGCAGAAGACGACGCTGCAGCGGCGTTCCGTGCCAATGCCGAGGCGCCTGAAGTGCTTGCCCGCACATGTAAATCGCGCGATGCACTGCTGGTGCACTACTCCACGGACTACGTGTTTGACGGGCAGGCGCGCCGTCCCTATCTGGAAGTCGACGCCACCGCGCCGCTGGGGGTGTACGGGGCAAGCAAGCTCGAGGGCGAACAGGCGATACGCGCATCCGGCTGCCGGCACATGATCTTCCGCACGGCCTGGGTGTATGGCCACCATGGCAACAACTTCATGCGCACCATGCTGCGGCTTGGCGCCGAGCGTGATGTGGTGCGGGTGGTTGCGGACCAGTTCGGGTCGCCCACGCCGGCCGCGCTGATCGCCGAGGTCTCGGCACATGCGCTGCGGTCCAATTCCACGGCATCGGGTACCTGGAACCTGACCGCGAAAGGCGAAACCAGCTGGCATGGGTTCGCGGAGGCCATTTTCACCCGGGCCCATGCGCGGGGCATGCTGGCCAAGCTCCCCGTCGTCACCGGCATCACCACGGCCGAGTACCCCACGCGGGCGCGGCGGCCGGCCTATTCCTGCCTGGATACTCACAAGCTGGAGCAGGACTTCGGCGTCGTGCTTCCGGATTGGCAGAGCGCGCTTGCCGGTGTGCTTGACTCCTCCACGGGGTGATGTCATACGTGAATTTCAGTTCCAGTCGCGGATGACTCCATACTTTGTGCACAGACTCGGTGGAAATATTCAATCACCCTGATCCAGGGGACGGAAATGAAAGTCATTGCATCTATTTTTCTTGCTGCTGCGCTGCTGGCTAGTTCAGTCCCGCTCGCCGCGCAGGTCGATGTAGAGCGCTATATCAAGCAGGATGCCTTCGGCGAGATCAAGCTTTCTCCTGACGGGGACTACTACGCTGCGTCGGTGCCTATGGAGAACCAGACAGTGCTGGCCATCATGCGCCGTTCCGACAACAAGCTGACCACCACGTTCTCACTCGGCAAGAACACCCATGTCATGGATTTCTGGTGGGTCAACCCGGAACGTGTTGTGATCAGCGCAGGCGAGAAGTTCGGCGAGCTGGACCTGCCACTACCCACTGG
>JAJAZJ010000164.1 GCA_026785795.1 Pseudoxanthomonas sp. | reverse complement strand
GTATATAAGCGTCGCGATGTTGGCGAGGTGGCCCAGCAAGATGGCGCCGCCATCCCGCTGGATCTGCCCCACTGCATACAACAACAGCGCCAGGCCCGGCAAGGTATTGCTGAACGGAACGAAGCCAAACGGCGCCATCAGCAATAGCGCAGCCAGAATGAACGCAAGATCATTGAACAGGTTCTGCAGGCGGCCATCGACGAAAATGCGCAATCGATGCGGCCGACTTATTTTTTCCTGCCTGCGCACCCATTCCATGCCGCGGATAAGCGCCGGGCGCAGCTTGTCTGCTGGCAGCGGCCTGCTTTTCAGCCTGGCCGGAAACCAAAGCGGCCGCCCGATAAGGCGGCTGACGCCAACCAGTAGGATCGCCGCCCCAAACACCGTGCTGACTCCCGGGATCGAGACCGGGATCAGGAACACTAGCGTCAACAGGATCGTAAGCAGTAACAGGCCTTCATCGCCGAAGACCTCAAGCAGTTCGCCCAGGCTCAACTTGTCAGGCGGCAACTCCTCGATGATCGCCGCCAACTGCTGACCCAGCGGCGCCGACTGGCGATCAGGCGCCTTGGCTGCCGAGTCGTGATCCAGGCCCTCGGTCATGTGCGCTGGCAGCCAGGATGGGGCACGCCACTCAATCCAGCGTCCCCGACAGCAGCGGTACGAACACAACCGGGGCCAGCACTTCCTCGTCCACCCCGCCATCGGCACGGCGAGTCAGCTGGATCAGCGACTGGCTGGAAGCTCCACCCACCGGCGCGACCAGGCGGCCGCCCACGGCGAGCTGGTCGATCATCGCAGCGACGAGTGCGGGCGCGGCTGCGGTCACGATGATGGCGTCGTATGGCGCATGCTCGGCCCAGCCGGCGCGACCATCGTCATGCTTGCTGCGCACGTTGTAGCCAAGCTGGCGCAGGCGCTTGCGGGCCTGGCGCAGCAGGTCACCGATGCGTTCCACCGTGTACACCTCCAGCCCGAGTGCAGCCAGGATCGCGGCCTGGTAGCCGGAACCGGTACCGATCTCCAGCACCTTGCGTGGCGCGCCTTCCTGCAGCAGCACTTCGGTCATGCGCGCCACCACCCACGGCTGGGAGATGGTCTGGCTGTGGCCGATCGGCAGCGCGGTGTCTTCGTAGGCGCGCATGGCCAGCGCTTCATCCACGAACAGGTGGCGCGGCACGGTGCGCACGGCGTTGAGCACGTTCTCGTTGCGTATTCCGATTTCGCGCAGCCGATCCACCAGGCGGTCGCGTACCCGCTGTGAAGTCATCCCTTGGCCGGCTGCCACCGGCTCCAGACGGGTGCGCGTCGTCACTTGCCGGCCTCGAGTGCGGCGCTGAGTCCGCCCACCCAGCTCGCCACTTTTTCCAGGGCCTGGTAGCGGGTCAGGTCAACGTGGATCGGGGTGATGGAAATGAAGCCGGTGCGCAGCGCATGGAAATCGGTACCCGGACCGGCGTCCTGCTCCGGTCCGGCCGGACCAATCCAGTACACGGTGCCGCCGCGCGGATCGGGCTGCGGCAGGCAGGGTTCCGAACGGTGGCGATTGCCCAGCCGCGTGACCTCGAAACCGGCCACGTCTTCCCAGGCCAGGTCGGGCACGTTGACGTTGAGGATGGTGTCGGCGGGCAGCGGATCGGATTTCAGCCGGGCCACGATTTCCACTGCAGCGCGCGCCGCGGTTTCGAAATTGACCGCGTTGTGATCGCTGCTTGCCAGCGACACGGCCACCGCGGGCAGGCCGAGGAAGCGCCCCTCCATGGCCGCCGACACGGTGCCGGAATAGATCACGTCATCGCCGAGATTGGCCGCATTGTTGATGCCGGAGACCACGATGTCGGGCTCCAGCTCCAGCATGCCGGTCAGGGCCAAGTGCACGCAGTCGGTGGGCGTGCCCGCCACGCGCCAGGTCTGGGCGTCAAGCTGCTTGATTCGGATCGGCAGGTCCAGGGTGAGCGAGTTGCTGGCACCCGAGCGGTCGCGGTCGGGGGCAACCACCAGGACCTCGTGGCCGGCGGCGCGCAGGCCTTCTGCAAGGATGCGGATGCCGGGGGCGTCTACGCCGTCGTCGTTACTTACCAGTACGCGCATGGGGTTCCTTGAGTGCGCGCACATGATAGCGCAGGCCGGTGACCGCCTTGCGGCCAACAGCGCGCAGCCGCGATTTGCATTGTTCGCAATGGCTTGTGCGGCATGTGCGGCAGCCACTACCCTGCAGCCATGCCCGCACCGGAACCCCCTGACGACGACTCCGCGCTGTTCCGTGCCGCCGTCGGCCCGGTGACGCCACTGGCGCCCGCCACGCCCGCGCCGGCCAAACCGCGGCCGCGGCCTGCCGCACGCATGGCCGAACGAGATGAGGCTGAAGCGCGCACTGAATTCCAGCGAGGCGTCGATGACCTGTCAGCACTGGCCGCCGGCGATACCCTGGCCTATCGCCGCGATTCGGTTCCCCCGCAGGTCTACCAGCGGCTCAGGCGCGGCCGCTATTCGGCGCAGGACGAGCTGGACCTGCACGGCGCGACGCAGCTTCAGGCCGAGGCCATGCTGCGCCAATTCATCGGCGAGGCCCACGCCCACGATTTTGGCTGTGTACGTATCGTCCACGGCAAAGGCCAGCGCGGCGCCAGCGAGTGGCCGGTGTTGAAGAACCTGGTGGACCGCATGCTTCGCCAGCGTGGGGATGTCCTGGCCTTTCACTCTGCGCCCGCCGCCCAGGGCGGAACGGGCGCGGTACTCGTGCTGCTGGCGCGGGCCCGCTAGTAAGAGCTGGCGCCCGCGGGCAACGCGCCGGGCTTTAACGTTTCTACGGCCGGTTCACCCACAGCACCTGCACGCCGCGGCGCCGGGCGATCGCCTCGACCCGGGCGATGTAGGCATCCGTGTCGGTGGTTTTAGTTGCCGTTACCGGCGACGCGGCAGGCGCGGGGGTGCGTGAGATTTGCTGGGTGCCGGCACATGCGGCCAGCAAAACCAAGAACGCGAAACTGAGGACGGTGCGCAGCAGGGTTTTCATGGCGGGTTCCTGGGACGTGCAGCGATGACGCTGAGGCCGCTGCGGGCGGGCGGCGCGCCGCCCCTCACTGCAAGGGTTATACGCCCGCTGCGCGCTCCAGTCAGCCCGCCAGACCGCTGTCCGACGAACGGCCACGCGAACTGGCTGAATCCGTGACTTCGCCCAGCTCCAGCAGCAGGGCCGTGGCATAGCTGCCGGGCGGCAGGCTGAAACACAGCCGCAGGCTATCGGCATC
>JAJAZJ010000163.1 GCA_026785795.1 Pseudoxanthomonas sp. | reverse complement strand
GCCCTGGGCACGGCAGGCGTCGGTCACCGCGTCGGTGAAGCCGCGGTAATCGTTGAGGTCTTCCATGTAGTAGACCTGGGTGCTGGCGTTGCGCAGGCCGGTGGCGGGGTTGTGCGAAGCCTGCGGCCGGCCGCGCGCATCGGCCAGACGGTCCAGCAGGTAAAACTCCAGCTCAACCGCCACTACCGGGGTCAGCCCGCGGGCGCGGTATCGGTCCAGCACGCGGCGCAGGATCTCGCGCGGGTTGGCTTCAAAGCTGCCGCCGTCGGCGTCGTCCATTGACAGCAGCAGCTGCGCCATCGGTCGCGGCGACCACGGCACCGCGCGGAGTGATCCGGGTACCGGCCTGCAGACACGGTCCTCGTCGCCGATGTCGTAGCCCAGCCCGGTCTCCTCCACCGTGTTGCCGGTGATATCGGTGGCGATGAGCGACATGGGCAGGCACACCCCGTCGGCGTAGACTTTCTCTAGGGCATCGCGGGTGATGCGCTTGCCGCGCAGCAGGCCGTTCATGTCCGGCAGCAGCAGGTCGACCAGCTCACATCCGGCCAGCCCGGACAGAGTGGCTGCGTCGGTGCTGCCCAGTCCGGTAGCGGGGCTTTTTGGGGCAGGGTCGGGGTGGGTCATGGGCAGGTCACGGGCTGTTCGGCGCAGCTTATCAGACGGGCCGGGTTGTCAAGAATACTCATCGCTTCCCGCACAATCATTCCCCAGAACGAAGCACCAAGGCTGTCGCGGCGCAACATCCTTGGCCGAAACGGCAGCCAGCGTCGCCACGTGTTGCAAAAATCGAACGGGCGGGTTAAGTTGCGGCTGAGCTTCTCGAGCCCCTGTCATGGCCAGCCTGCCGCTGGTTGGTGTCCCTACCGACCTTAAACAAATCGGTCCGCATCCGTTCCTGGCCGCCGGCGAAAAGTATGTCCGCGCGGTGGTCGAAGGCGCTGGCGCGCTGCCCGTCCTGCTGCCGGCCCTGCAGCCCCTGTTGCCTCTGCGCGAGCTGCTGGAGCGGCTTGACGGGCTTTTGCTCACCGGTGCGGTCAGCAACATCCAGCCGCATCACTACACCGACGAGCCCAGCTATCCGGGCAACCTGCACGACCCGGCGCGCGATGCCAACAACCTGGCCCTGATTCCGCTGGCGGTGGAAATGGGTCTGCCCATCCTGGCCGTATGCCGCGGCTTCCAGGAAGTGAACGTCGCGTTTGGCGGCACCCTGCACCAGAAGGTGCAGGAGCAGCCGGGCTTCATGGACCATCGCGAGAACCTGGATGCTCCGCTCGATGTGCAATACGGTCCCGCCCACTCGGTCACCTTCAATCCGGGCGGAATCCTCGCCGGTATTGCCGGGGTGCCTTCGCTGCAGGTGAACTCGTTGCATGGGCAGGGCGTGTCGCGACTCGGCAGTGGGCTGAAGGTGGAGGCGGTGGCGCCGGACGGCCTGATCGAGGCTTTCCGTTACGACGGCAGCGGCTTCCTGCTGGGCGTGCAGTGGCATCCGGAGTGGGCGGTCACCGAAAATCCCTTTTACCTTGGAATATTCAAGGCCTTTGGCGAGGCCTGCCGCGGCCGTGCCGCACAACGCAACCCCTGAAGTGAAACCATGAGCAAGCGACAAGCACAGAAGAAAGTCACGCCCGAGGAACCGGAAAGTTCACTGCGGCGCTGGCTGAAAGAACGCAACATCACCGAGGTCGAATGCCTGGTGCCGGATATCACCGGGATTGCGCGCGGCAAGATCATCCCGGCCCACAAATTCAGCCATGACTACGGCACGCGCCTGCCGGAAGGCATCTTCGCCACCACCGTCACCGGCGACTACCCGGACGATTACTACGAACTGACGTCGGCGTCGGATTCGGACATGTTCCTGCGCCCCGATCCGGATACGGTGCGCGTGGTGCCGTGGGCCACCGACCCCACCGCCCAGGTCATCCACGACTGCTACACCAAGGACGGCAAGCCGCACGACCTGGCACCACGCAACGTGCTGCGCCGGGTACTGGCCGCCTACGAGGAAGCCGGCCTGCGCCCGGTGGTGGCGCCGGAGCTGGAGTTCTTCCTGGTGCAGAAGAACACCGACCCGGATTTCCCCCTGCTGCCGCCTGCCGGCCGCTCTGGGCGTCCGGAAACCGCGCGCCAGTCGTACTCCATCGATGCGGTCAATGAATTCGACCCGATCCTCGACCTGATGTACGACTACTGCGATGCCATGGAGTTGGACGTGGACACCCTGATCCACGAATCCGGTGCGGCCCAGCTGGAGGTCAACTTCACCCATTCCGATGCGCTGTCCCGCGCCGACCAAGTATTCCTGTTCAAGCGCACCATGCGCGAGGCCGCCATGCGCCACGGCATCTACGCCACTTTCCTGGCCAAGCCAATGGAGAACGAGCCCGGCAGCGCGATGCATATCCACCAGAGCATGCTGGACGCCAAGGGCAACAATGTCTTCAGCGGCAAGCGCGAAGGCAAGCACAGCCCTGCATTTGGCCACTACATGGGCGGCCTGCAGAAATACGTGCCGATGGCCATGGCATTCTTCGCGCCCAACGTCAATTCGTACCGGCGGCTGGCGCTGGGCCAGGTGGCGCCAATCAACATGCAGTGGGGCTACGACAACCGCACCTGCGGCCTGCGCGTGCCGATCGACAGCCTGGAGAACACGCGCGTGGAAAGCCGCTTCGCCGGCTCCGACGCCAACCCCTACCTGGCCCTGGCCGCTACCCTGGCCTGCGGCCTGCTGGGTATGCGCGAACAGCTCAAGCCGACCGCGCCCTTGGCTACCAGCGCGCAGGATTTCGGCTTTGAAGTGCCGCGTTCGCTGGGCGAGGCCCTGGACGAGCTGGAAACCTGCAAGCCGCTGCAGGCGCTGCTGGGCCCGCGTTTCGTGCGCGCCTACGTATCGGTCAAACGCAAGGAATACGAGACCTTCTTCCGCGTGATCAGCTCGTGGGAGCGGGAGTTCCTGCTGTTGAACGTATGAATCCACGGGTTGCAGTGCCCCATGGGCGCGAGCTCTACCACGGGATACGGAAAAGCTCGCGCCCATAGGGCGCTCCTACCAAACGCCCAAGGAGTTCCAATGGATCAACTCGACATCCGCGCCCTGCAGCAGCTCGACGCCGAGCACCACCTGCACCCGTTCAACGACAACGCCGCGCTGGCCAGGAAGGGCACGCGCATCCTGACCAAGGGGGAGGGTTGCTATGTGTGGGACGCGCAGGGGAACAAGCTGCTGGATGCGTTCGCCGGCCTGTGGTGCGTCAACGTGGGCTATGGGCGCAGGGAGCTGGGCGAGGCTGCGTCGAAACAGATGACCCAGCTGGCGTACTACAACAGCTTCTTCCAGTGCACCACTGAACCCACCATCCATCTGGCCGCCAAGCTGGCCGAGCTGACCCCGGGCGATCTCAACCACGCCTTTTTCACCAACTCCGGCTCCGAGGCCAACGACACCATCCTGCGCATGGTGCGGCACTTCTGGGCGGTGCAGGACCAGCCGCACAAGAACATTTTCATTGGTCGCCACAACGGCTACCACGGCACCACCATGGCCGGCGCCAGCCTCGGCGGCATGGCCGGCATGCACCGGCAGGGCGGGCTGCCCATCCCCGACATCCACCATATCGATCCACCGTTCTGGTTCGCCGACGGGGGTGACATGGACCCGGACGAATACGGCCTGGTCGCGGCGCGGCGCCTGGAGGCCAAGATCCTGGAGTTGGGCCCGGAGCGCGTGGCCGCCTTTATTGGCGAGCCCATCATGGGGGCGATCGGCGTCTACATCCCGCCGATGACCTATTGGCCGGAAATCGAGCGCATCTGCCGCAAGTACGACGTGCTGCTGGTGGCAGACGAAGTGATCTGCGCCTTTGGCCGCACCGGCGAATGGTTCGGCTCGCAGTACTTCGGCTTCATGCCCGACGTGATGACCCTGGCCAAGGGCATCACCTCGGGCTATATCCCGCTGGGCGCGGCCATGTTCAACGACCGCGTGGCCGGCGTGCTGGCCAACCAGGGTGGTGAGCTGGCCCACGGCTGCACCTATTCGGGGCACCCGGTCTGCACCGCGGTGGCGCTGGAGAACATCCGCATCCTGCAGGACGAGCACATCGTGGACACCTGCAAGGCCGAGACCGCCCCGTACCTGGCCCAGCGCTGGGCCGAGCTGGGCGAACACCGCCTGGTGGGCGAGGCGCGCATCGTCGGCATGGTGGGTGCACTGGAGCTGGTGCCGGACAAGCGCCGGCGTGAATTCTTCGACGATCGCGGTACAGTGGGCCAGCTGTGCAGGGACCGGGCCTTGGCCAATGGCCTGATCCTGCGGGCCACCTACGACTCGATGCTGTTGTCGCCACCGCTGGTCATCAGCAAGACGCAGGTGGATGAGCTGTTCGACAAGGCCTGGAAGGCACTGGACGAAACCGCCGCGGAGATTGGCATCTGAATCGAGGGAATGCGGTCTGGAATGGAATTCCACGGAGGTCCCATCGGGCAGGGGACTCGGATCCAACAATCAAGCCCCCAGGGCGAAGTGGAGATTACGATGAAGATGCGAATACTGGCTGCAACCCTCGCCGCGTGCACGCTGGCGGCGTGCGGTGGCTCGCACAAGGCGCCCGAAAAAAGCGTCAACGTCTACAACTGGTCCGATTACATCGCCGAGGACACCAACGCCAACTTCGAGAAGGCGACCGGGATCAAGGTCACCTACGACGTTTTTGACAGCAACGAGGTGCTGGAGACCAAGCTGCTGGCCGGTTCCAGCGGCTATGACGTGGTGGTGCCTACCCTTAATTTCCTCGGCAGGCAGATCCAGGCCGGGGCATTCACGCCCCTGGACAAAACCAAGATCCCCAACTACGCCAACCTCGATCCGGAAACCATGAAGCGCCTGGAATCCCAGGACCCGGGCAACCGGTACGCCATCCCCTATCTGTGGGGCACCACCGGCATCGGCTACAACGTTGACAAGGTCAAAGCTGCGTTTGGCAACACCGATATCGCCGGCAGCCTGGACATCCTGTTCAAGCCCGAGAACATCGCCAAGCTGAAGGACTGCGGCGTAACTATCCTCGATACGCCATCGGAGGTAATCCCGATTGCGCTGAACTACCTGGGCGAAGACCCGAACAGTGTTGACCCGGCGGTGATCCAGAAAGCTGCAGACCTGTTGGGCAGCATCCGCCCCAACATCACCAATTTCCATTCCTCGCAGTACATCGACGCGCTGGCCAACGGCGACATCTGCCTGGTGCTGGGCTGGTCGGGTGACATCATCCAGGCCCGCGATCGCGCGGCCGAGGCGGGCAACGGGGTGAATATCGCCTATGCCATCCCGCGCGAAGGCGCACCGCTGTGGTTCGACATGCTGGCCATTCCCAAGGATGCGAAGAACACGGACGCCGCCTATGCCTACATCAACAACCTGCTGGACCCGCAGGTCATGGCCAACAACTCCAACTACGTCAGCTATCCCAACGCGGTGCCGGCTTCCAAGGCGCTGATGGAGGAAAGCATCACCAGCGACCCCACCATCTACCCGCCGCCGGAAGTCAATGCGAGGCTGTTCACCTTCGCCATCATCCCCCCGGAAGTGGACAAGCTGTACACCCGCATCTGGACCCAGCTCAAGACCGGCAAGTAATTTTGACTGCGCAGGGGGCGGGCGGCATTGCCCGCCCCCTCACGTTGGGGCGAATGCGTTTGCAAGCCACGCGCGGCCCGGCAACGGGCCGCACCACACTGCTGGCAGGTTTGGGGGACACATGGTGATGGAACACAGCGGTAACCGGGAACCGGACGCACACGGCAAGGGCAGTGATGGCTACCTGCGCATCGTCGACGTACGCAAGGAGTTCGACGGCTTCGTGGCGGTGGAAGACACCAACCTCTCCATTCGCAAGGGCGAGATCTTTGCCCTGCTGGGCGGCTCCGGCTGCGGCAAGTCCACCCTGCTGCGCTGCCTGGGCGGGTTCGAGAAACCCACCTCCGGCAAGATCTACCTGGACGGCCAGGAGATGAACGACCTGCCGCCGTACGAGCGGCCGATCAACATGATGTTCCAGTCCTATGCGCTGTTCCCGCACATGACCGTGGAGCAGAACATCGCCTTCGGGCTGAAGCAGGACGGCCTGTCCAAGCAGGCTATCAACATGCGCGTCGAGGAAATGCTGGCACTGGTGCAGCTAGGCAAGTTGGCCAGGCGCAAGCCGCACCAGCTGTCCGGCGGGCAGCAGCAGCGCGTGGCCCTGGCACGATCGCTGGCCAAGGGTCCGAAACTGCTGCTGTTGGACGAGCCGATGGGCGCACTGGACAAGAAGCTGCGCTCGCAGATGCAGCTGGAGGTGGTCAATATCATCGAGACCTCCGGCGTCACCTGCGTGATGGTCACCCACGACCAGGAAGAGGCCATGACCATGGCCACCCGCATCGCGCTGATGGATTCCGGGCGCATCCGCCAGGTCGGCACGCCTGACGAAATCTACGAGTCGCCCACCAGCCGCTTTGCCGCGGAGTTCATCGGCTCGGTAAACCTGTTCCAGGGTGCGATCGAGGAAGACCAGGCCGACTACGTGACCATCGTCTCCCCGTCGCTGGAATCGGCCATCTACGTGGGCCACGGCGTGTCCGGATTCGAAGGCCAGGAAGTGGCGTTCGGGGTGCGTCCGGAAAAGGTCCAGATCAGCAAGGAAGAGCCGGAGCAGCAGTACAACAAAGCCAAAGGCACCATCGAGGAAATCGCCTACTTTGGCAGCCATTCGGTGTTCCACGTGCGCCTGCCGAGTGGCTTCAGGTTCATGGCCAACTTTGCCAACCAGCAGCGCTGGGCCAGCGAGGGCATGACCTGGGGCGACGAGGTGTGGGTGTCGTGGGGTGAAAACGAGGGCGTGGTGCTGAGCTCATGAGCGCATGGCTGAAGAAGCTGCTCCCGCATCCGCGCTGGGCGGTGATCTCGGTGCCGTATGCCTGGATGCTGGTGTTCTTCGCCATCCCGTTCCTGATCGTGCTGAAGATCTCGTTCTCGAAGCTCGCCATCGCCATGCCGCCGTACACCCCGGTGCTGGAGCTGGCCGACAACGCGGTGTCGCTGCGCCTGAACCTGAGCAACTACATCGGGCTGTTCACCGACACCCTGTACGTGCAGGCCTACCTCAGCTCGATCAAGATCGCCGGCATTTCCACCCTGCTGGCGCTGCTGATCGGCTACCCGATGGCCTACGTCATCGCCAAGCTGCCGCCCTCCACGCGCAATATAGCGATGATGCTGGTGATCCTGCCGTCGTGGACCTCATTCCTGATCCGCGTGTATGCGTGGATCGGCATCCTGAAGCCCAACGGGCTGCTCAACGACCTGCTGTTGAAGCTGCGCCTGATCAGTGAGCCGCTGCAGATATCCAACACGCCCATCGCCGCCTATATCGGCATCGTGTATTGCTACCTTCCGTTCATGGTGCTGCCGCTGTACACCAACCTGGTCAAGCACGACAACCGGCTGCTGGAAGCGGCCTATGACCTGGGCGCGAAACCCTGGAAGGCGTTCTTCAGCATCACCCTGCCCATGTCCAAGGCCGGCATCATCGCTGGCTGCATGCTGGTAATGATCCCGGCGGTGGGCGAGTACGTAATTCCGGAGCTGCTCGGCGGCCCCGACACGCTGATGATCGGCCGCGTGCTGTGGAACGAGTTCTTCAATAACCGTGATTGGCCCAAGGCCTCGGCGGTGGCCATCGTCATGCTGCTGCTGTTGATGATCCCGATCCTGATCTTCAACCGTGTGCAGCAGCGCGAGATCGAACGGAGGCTGACATGAGCGGCTATGGCAAGCGCTGGCCCACCTGGCTGATCCTGGGGTTCGGCTTCTCGTTCCTGTACCTTCCGATCCTGGTGCTGATGTTCTATTCATTCAACGAGAACAAGCTGGCCACGGTCTGGTCCGGCTTCTCATTGAAGTGGTACGTCGCACTTATGCAGAACGACCAGATGCTGCGCGCGGCCTGGCTGAGCATCAAGATAGCCTTCTGGACCGCCACCGCCGCGGTGGTGCTGGGCACGATGGCCGCACTGGTCATGACCCGGATGCGAGTGTTCACGGGCAAGACCCTGTTTGGCGCGCTGATCACCGCGCCGCTGGTCATGCCGGAAGTGATCCTGGGGCTGTCCATCCTGATGCTGTTCATGTCACTGGGCAGCATGGTGGGGTTTGCGCCGCGCGGGGTGATGTCGATCTGGATCGCGCACGTCACCTTCACCCTGGCCTTCGTTACCGTGGTGCTGGCCTCGCGCATGGCCGAACTGGACAAGTCACTTGAAGAGGCGGCCATGGACCTGGGCGCCAACCGGGTGAAGGTATTCTTCCTGATCACCCTGCCCATCATTGCGCCGGCCATCCTTGCGGGCTGGCTGCTGGCCTTCACTCTGTCGCTGGACGACGTGGTGGTGGCCAGCTTCGTGTCCGGGCCCAACTCGACCACGCTGCCGATGGTGATCTTCTCCTCCGCGCGGCGCGGACTGAACCCGCAGGTGAACGCCCTGGCCACGATCATGGTGGTGGTGGTATCGGCGGCTGCATTCTTCGCCTGGTGGCTGATGTACCGCGAAGAGAAGCGCAAGCAGCGGGACATGCAGCTGGCGCTGCAGGATAACGGGTAGCGGCACGCACCGCTGGGACTTGAGGATGACCTTCTGTTAATCCCTTCGTTGATAGTGTGTGTCCACTCCTGTCTCTTTAACCCGAAGCCGTCATGACCGTAGCAACCATCAACCCCGCCAATGGCCAAGTCGAGTACACGCTGGAGCTGATGGGAGCCCCGGCAGTAGAGGCCATCCTGGCGGCCTCGGCCGGCGCTTTCCCGGGCTGGGCAGCGCGATCCGTTGTCGAACGCGGCGATTTCCTGCGCAAGGTCGCGGAAGGATTGCGCGCGCGGCGCGAGGACATCCAGCAAATGATGACCGCAGAAATGGGCAAGCTGCGCAAGGAGGCGCTGGCCGAGATCGACAAGTGCGCCGATGCCTGTGATTACTACGCCGCGCATGCCGCCGACTATCTGCGTGACCAGCCCATCGCCACCGAGGCCAGCAGCAGCTATGTGCGCTTCGAGCCGATTGGCTGCGTGCTGGCCGTGATGCCGTGGAACTTCCCGCTGTGGCAGGTGTTTCGATTCCTCG
The DNA here is from genome assembly GCA_026785795.1 of Pseudoxanthomonas sp. Classification (GTDB taxonomy): domain Bacteria; phylum Pseudomonadota; class Gammaproteobacteria; order Xanthomonadales; family Xanthomonadaceae; genus Pseudoxanthomonas_A. Next base: position 219 of record JAJAZJ010000163.1, on the reverse strand, counting down.
CCCCCACGCTGATGGCCGGCAACGTGGCGGTGCTAAAGCACGCCAGCAACGTGCCGCGCTGCGCGGATCTGATTGCCGAGGTGCTGGCCGATGCCGGTGTGCCCGCCGGCGTATTTGCGGTGCTGCATATCGACAATGACCAGGCCGCCGAGGTGCTGCGTGACCGGCGTATCGCGGCGGTGACCCTGACCGGCAGCGAGCGGGCAGGGCGCTCCATCG
>JAJAZJ010000162.1 GCA_026785795.1 Pseudoxanthomonas sp. | reverse complement strand
GTCGGCGGAGAAATCAGCCAGGCTGAAGTCGGTCTCATGGCCCACCGCCGACACCACCGGCACCGGGGAAGCGGCAATCGCGCGCGCCAAATGTTCGTCATTGAAAGCCCACAGGTCTTCCAGCGACCCGCCGCCACGGGTCAGCAGCAGGGCGTCGTAGCGGCCGCTGCCGGCCGCACGCGCCAGCATCGCGGTGATCTGTGCCGCCGCCGTGGCGCCCTGTACCTGCACGGGCAGTATCTCCACCTCCAGCAGGGGGAAGCGCCGCGCCAGCACGCTGAGCACGTCGCGCACCGCGGCGCCGCTGGGCGAGGTAATCACCCCCAGTCGCCGCGGGTACGCCGGCAGCGGGCGCTTGCGCGCCTGGTCAAACAGACCCTCGGCCGCCAATTTGGCCTTCAGTTCCTCGTAGGCGCGTCGCAGCGCACCTTCACCGGCCTCCTCCAGGTGGTCCAGCACCAGCTGGTAGTCGCCGCGCGCCTCGTACAGGGTCAGGCGGCCACGCCCCAGCACGCGCAGCCCTTCGCGCGGAACGAACTTCAGCCACTGGCTCTTGGGCTTGAACATCGCGCACTTGACCTGCGCGCGCGCGTCTTTCAGGGTGAAATACAGGTGCCCGGATGCCGGGCGGGTGACGTTGCCCAGCTCCGCTTCCACCCAGACCAGCGGGAACGAACTTTCCAGCAGGTCCCGGGCCAGGGTGTTGAGCTGGGTGGGGGTGAGGACGTCGTGGGCGGGATCATCCGGCATGGGCGATACGATAACCCATGGGTCGGGCGGTCCACGCCGGGCCCCCGCATCCGGCTTGCGCTAAAATCCGGCTTATGGACGATTTCCCACCCCCCTGCGCAATGCCCATCGAAGCCGGCGCCGCGCCGCGCCGCATCACCCGTGCGGTGCGCGTGGGGGCGGTGACCCTGGGCGGCGGCAGGCCGGTGGTGGTGCAGTCCATGACCAACACCGATACCGCCGACATTGCCGGCACCGTGAAGCAGGTGGCTGAGCTGTGGCGCGCGGGTTCGGAAATGGTGCGGGTGACGGTCAATAACCCGGAGTCCGCCGCGGCCGTGCCGCATATCGTGGAAAAGCTGCGCAGGATGGGCATCGAAGTGCCGATCATTGGCGACTTCCACTACAACGGCCACACCCTGCTCAGCAACGAGCCGGCCTGCGCCGAGGCGCTGGCCAAGTACCGCATCAATCCCGGCAACGTCGGCTTCGGGCGCAAGAAGGACGTCCAGTTCGCGCAGTTGATCGAGTTTGCAATCCAGTACGACAAGCCGGTGCGCATCGGGGTGAACTGGGGCTCGCTGGACCAGGGGCTCGCCGCACAGCTGATGGACGAGAACGCGCGGCGTGCCCAGCCGTGGGAAGCCAGCCTGGTGCTGCGCGAGGCCCTGATCCGCTCCGCGCTGGATTCGGCCACGCGCGCGGTGGAGATCGGGCTGCCGCGCGAGCGCATCGTGCTCAGCTGCAAGGTCAGCGGCGTACAGGAGCTGATCGCGGTGTACCGCGACCTGGCGCAGCGGTCGGATTTCGCGCTGCACCTGGGCCTGACCGAAGCCGGCATCGGCAGCAAGGGCATCGTGGCGTCGGCTGCAGCGCTGGCGGTGCTGCTGCAGGAAGGCATCGGCGACACCATCCGCATTTCGCTGACCCCCGAGCCCGGCCAGTCGCGCACCCAGGAGGTCATCGTCGCCCAGGAGCTGCTGCAGACCACCGGCCTGCGGGCATTTACGCCCATGGTTACCGCCTGCCCCGGCTGCGGGCGCACCACGTCGGAATTCTTCCAGGAGCTGGCGGGCACGGTGCAGAACCACGTGCGGGCCAAGATGCCGGAGTGGAAGGTCAGCCATCCGGGGGCCGAGAACATGACCCTGGCGGTGATGGGCTGCGTGGTCAACGGGCCGGGCGAGTCGCGCCACGCCAACATCGGCATCTCGTTGCCGGGTACGGGCGAGGCGCCGATTGCGCCGGTGTTCATCGATGGGAAAAAGGCGTTGACCCTGCGCGGCGACAACATCGCCCAGGAATTCGTGGCCCTGATCGACGAGTACGTGGACAAGCGGTACGCGCGCAGTGCAGGTTGATCCGCAGGCGCGTGGTGCCAAGGCAGTCTTTCTGGCAGTGAAGCGGAATGCAGCCTGGCTCCTGCTGCTGTTCGTCGGCGTATTGCTGCCGCTTTTGGTATTCGTGCAGCTGGCCGATGAAGTGCATGAGCGGGAGAAGTTCGCGTTCGACGATCCCATCCTGTTGAATGCATATGGTCTTTCCGGTCCAGGGCTGGATCAATTTTTCGCGGTGGTGTCGAAGCTGGGCTACGAAGGCGTGATTGCGCTCGACATAGTGATCGTGCTGGTGCTGCTGGCCTTCCGGCGTTGGCGCGAGGCCAGCTTCGCTGCGCTTTCCTTCACGGGCGCGGCGCTGCTCAACCTGGGTGCCAAACAGCTTTTCCAGCGCGAGCGCCCCACGCTATGGGCGTCGATATCGCCAGAACAAACTTTCAGTTTCCCCAGCGCGCATGCAATGGGCTCGATGACCCTGGCCATGGTCCTGGTACTGCTGGCATGGCCCACGCGCTGGCGCTGGCTGGTCACGCTGGTCGCACTGGTGTTCGTGCTGTTGGTCGGGTATTCGCGCATCCACCTGGGCGTGCACTATCCCTCGGACATCCTGGCTGGATGGATGGCGGCCATTGCCTGGGTGATGGGCGTATACCTGCTTGTGTTCCGCGTGCCGCTGCGGCCCTGGGCAGCCGTCAGCGCACCACCACGGTAGTGGCCTTGTTGGCGATCAGGTAGGGCTTCAGGTCTTCGACCTGGCTGACCTTGCCGATTGCGCGCTGGGCGAACTTCTGCCCGGTGATGCGCACGTGGCAGTTCTGGAACGGACGTTCCTTGTCCTTGCCCTTCGAACAATAGACCACGCGACCGTCGCGGTCCCAACCCAGCACGAGGCGTTCCTGGTTGTGGCTGGTGCGGTAGATCCAGCCTTTGTGGATATCTGATTCGGACATGGCCATGTTCTGGTTCCCGCGGGTTGCTGGCGCCGTGCGGCAGCGTGGGTTGGGGGTGGCTATTCGCCGGGTTTTGCGGCCGAACTGGGCGCTTCGGAGGCCGAGCGCCGTGCCAGGACGGCTTCCCGGTGCGCGATGTAGGCGTTGGCGCCGAAGATGATACCGGCACCGATCAAGGTCCATTGGTCAAGCGGTTCATCAAACAGCCACCAGCCAAACAGCACCACCAGCGGCAGCTGCATGAAGCTGATCGGGGTCAGCGCCGAGACCTCCCCCAGCTTGAGTGCCCGCGTCCACAGCATGTGCCCGCCGGTGCCCAGTACGCCGGCGGCCACCAACCAGAGCCAGGTGATCCCCTGCGGCCACTGCCATACGCTCATCGCCGGCAACAGGGACATCGGAACCCACAGCAGCGTCGTGTAGATCACGATGCGGTCGGCTGGCTCGGTCGCGGAGAGCTGTTTGATCTGGATGGCCACGATGCTGCTCAGCACCGCTGCCAGTACCGCGACCATGGCATTGCTGCTGAACTCGGCCGTGCCCGGCCGCACGATCACCAGCACCCCGATGAAGCCCAGGCATACGGCCGTCCAGCGGCGGGCGCGCACCTGTTCACCCAGCAGGGCCGCCGCCGCGATGGTCACGAACAGCGGCGTTGAGTAGGACAGCGACACCGCCTGCGCCAGCGGCAGATGGGCGATGGCCCAGAACCCGGCCAGCATCGAGCAGATGCCGATTACGCAGCGGAACAGATAGCGCGGGAACTGGGTGGTGCGCATGAACCCAGGTCCGTGCCGCAGCAGCAGCGGCAGGGCCACGATCAGGCCGAAGAAGTTGCGGAAGAATGCGATCTCGAAAGCGTGCAGGCTGGAGGCAGCCAGGCGGATGGCCACGACCATCAGGCCGAAGAACATGGTGCTGCCCAGCATCAGCAGCGCGGCACGCACCGGCGTGGGCAGGGGATTGGTGTTTGCAGAGGGAGCGGGGGTGGTGGTGGTCATTTCATTCTTTGCAGCTGGCCATCCCTGTTTGCATTGACGTAACCATCCAGCTACCAGCTCGCCCCCACCAGCTTGGGCTCAGGCTCAAGCCAGACCCCGAACCGTGCGTATACCGAATCCGCGATGCGCCGCGCCAGCCCAAGCAGCTGCGCGCCGCTGGCGTGGCCATGGTTGACCAGCACCAGGGCATGGGAATCGGCCACGCCGGCGTCGCCCTCGCGGAATCCCTTCCAGCCGCAGGCTTCGATCATCCAGGCTGCGGACAGTTTGCGCGCGTCTGGCGTGTCGCCACGGAAGCTGGGCAGGGCCGGATACTCCGACGCGATGGCCTGCGCCAGCTCCGCACTGACCATGGGGTTCTTGAAAAAGCTGCCGGCATTGCCGATCAACTCCGGGTCAGGGAGCTTGCGCCGGCGGATGCGGATGACGGCGTTGGCCACGTCCATGGCCGCGGGGTCTGAGACACCCATGGCGGCCAGTTCATCGGCAATGCCGGCGTAGTCCATGCGCAATGCGTGCCGGCGCGGGAGCCTGAACTCCACCGCGGTGACGATGTACTGGTCCGGATTGCGCTTGAACACGCTGTCGCGGTAGGCGAAGCCACACGCATCGGCAGGCAGCCGCAGCAGCATGCCGGTGCCGCGATCAAACGCGATGACGGTCTGGATGAACTCGCCTGTTTCGGTGCCGTACGCGCCGATATTCTGGATCGGCGCCGCGCCGGTCGTGCCGGGGATAAGGGCCAGGTTTTCCAGTCCCGCCAGCCCCTGCTGCAGGGTCCACATCACCAGGGCATGCCACTGCACGCCGGAATCGGCGCGCAGCGTGGCGGCTTCCGGGCTGTCCTGGATGATCTCGATCCGATGCATATCCAGCGCAATCACTGCGCCCGGCGGATTGCCGGCAAACAGCAGGTTGCTGCCGCCGCCCAGCAGCAGCGGGGCGTGTGCCTGAACCTGTGGAAGCGCCAGTACCTCGGCCAGCTGTTGCGGATCGCCCACTTCGATCAGCCACGGCGCCACCGCCGCCACGCCGAAGGTGTTGCGTGAACGAAGGCAGGCGTCAGCGCTGATCCGCCAGCCTTGGCTCATATGGGCACGGCCGAACTGCTGCTGTGGTCGCGCCGGCGCCGGATCGCCTCCACGCATTCATGCACCAGCTCCGGTCCGCGGAAAACCAGGCCGGTGTAGCTCTGCACCAGCGATGCGCCGGCCGACATCTTGGCGACCGCATCGGCGCCGGAAAGGATCCCACCAACCCCGATGATGGGGATGTGGTCGGGCAGGCGGGTGCGCAGCTTGCGCAGGACCAGGGTCGACTGCCCCATCAGCGGCGCGCCGGACAGGCCGCCCGCTTCATCGGCCAGGCGATGCGACTGCACGCCCATGCGGGACACCGTCGTGTTGGTGGCAATCACGCCGTCCACCGACAGGTCGCACAGCACCCGCGCGATGGCCTCGATATCCTCATCGGTGAGGTCCGGCGCAATCTTGACCAGCATGGGCACGCGCTTGCCGTGCTGCGCACCCAGCGCTTCCTGCGCCTCGCGCAGCGTGCCGACCAGGCGCCGCAGGGACTGTTCTTCCTGCAGCTCGCGCAGCCCGGCGGTGTTGGGCGAGGAAATGTTGACGGTGATGTAATCGGCCAGCGGGTACACCCGCTCCAGGCAGTACAGGTAGTCGGAGACCGCGTGCTCGTTGGAGGTGTCCTTGTTCTTGCCGATGTTGATGCCCAGCAGGCCCTGCTTGCGGCGTGCGCGCCCTACGTTGCGCACCATCACGTCCACGCCTTCGTTGTTGAAGCCGAGCCGGTTGATCACCGCCTTGTGCTGGGCGAGGCGGAACATGCGCGGCTTGGGATTGCCCGGCTGTGGGCGCGGGGTGACCGTGCCCACCTCCACAAAGCCGAAGCCCAGCGCCAGCAGCGCGTCGATATGCGCGCCATTTTTGTCCATGCCCGCAGCCAGCCCGACCGGGTTCGGGAAGTTCAGCCCGAATACCGAGGCGGGCAATGGCTCGACCTTGCGAGCCAGCAGTGGATTGATGCCGCTGCGGTAGGCGAGTTCTATCGAGGCCAGGCCCAGCGCATGCGCGCGTTCGGCGTCCAGTCCAAACAGGAAGGGGCGGGCAAGGCCATACATCTGTCAGACGTTCTGGAAGCCGAACCAGGCCAGTCCGCCCAGCAGAAACAGGACGAACAGTGCGAGCAATATCCAGAACGCCAGTCCTACCCAGCCCAGGATCAGGCCGGCAGTCGCGAAGCCGCTGCCTTCCAGCGCTGGATTCAGGCGGATTTCCCTGCGCGCCATGTGTCCGGTAATGACGGCCACGACGTTGCCGATAAAGGGTGCCAGGGTCCATCCCAGGATACCGGCGACCAGGCTGACTATCGCCAGGGTGCTGCTTTGGCGGACGGGTGCATTCATCAGTTGACTCCAGGGCCGGGAAAGGAAGTGGGAAGAATGAATCAAAGGCCGAACTTGATGCCCTGGGCCAGCGGCAGGGAATCGGAGTAGTTGATGGTGTTGGTCTGTCGGCGCATATACACCTTCCACGC